>JAAZLD010000179.1 GCA_012799495.1 Desulfitobacterium sp.
ATTAAACTTTTAAGCAAGATATTTATACCAAACTTTCAAGACACTCAAGACAAAAAAGTAAGAGAAGGATATGGAGTACTTGCAGGAATAATCGGGATCATCTGCAACCTCCTCCTCTTTGCCTTAAAACTCATCTTAGGGTTATTCATGAATAGTATAGCCGTTATTTCCGATGCCTTTAATAACTTGACCGATTGTGGCTCTTCCATCATCGCCATCATCGCAGCCAAAATGAGCAATCGACCTCCTGATCCGGAGCATCCCTATGGTCATGGAAGAATAGAATATATCTCATCACTCATAGTGGCTATTATCATACTCTTGGTTGGCTTTGAGCTTCTAAAAAATTCCTTTGGTAAGATCCTAAATCCAGAAGAAATAGTCTTTAATAGTTTAAGTATTATATTACTCCTTTTTGCCGTTGCTGTAAAACTGTGGATGTATAGCTATAACCGTTACATTGGTAATCTTATCGACTCCGGCGTTCAAAAAGCAACTGCCTTCGACAGTTTATCTGACGCTATAGCCACAAGTGCTGTCATAGTTTCTACCCTAGTAGGATATTATTTTAACCTAAAGATAGATGGCTATGTAGGATTACTGATTTCATTATTCATTTTGTATGCTGGGTATAGTGTAGCTAAAGAAACAATCAGTGTCCTCCTTGGGGCTTCTCCCAACGAAGAGCTGGCCGAGCGAATAGTAGAACTGGTGAACGAAGGGGAATATATCGTAGGGACCCATGATCTAAAAGTCCATGATTATGGCCCTGGTCGCACTATCGCTTCTATTCATGCGGAGATTTTAGATACTGTAGATTTTGTAAAAGGCCATCTCATTATCGATAATTTAGAAAAAAGAATTACGGAAGAATTGAATATCAATATAGTAATTCATTTAGATCCCATTTGTACTGATCAGGAAAAAAATGTTGTCATGGAAAAACTTGTCCAAGATACAGTCTCAGAAGTAAATAATGACTTTAGTGCACATAATATCCGTATGACCAAAGGATACGACTGTAACAATGTAATCTTTCAAGTTATAGTTCCCCCAGACCACTTGACCCAAGGGGAGGAATATCGTATCGAAATTATCAAAAAGCTAAAGGATAAAGATCCCAAGCTAAATGTCATCATCGATAACATAACTGCTCCTGCTCAAGTCAGATGAATGACAGATCTAATAGGAGTGTGATGAGGTATTATGTGGTTTACAAAAAGTCAGGAAGAGGTTTTAAAGGAATTCCATGTGGACCCTGCCCAAGGGCTTTCCCCTGAAGAGGTGAGCTCCCACCTGGAAAAATACGGCCCTAATAAATTAAAAGGGAAACCGAAAAAGAGCCTTATAGCAATGTTTTTTGCCCAGATGAAAGATATGCTAATTTATGTTCTTTTGGGAGCGGCTTTGATTACTCTACTCATAGGAGAGTACACAGATTCCATCATAATTCTCTTAGTTGTATTTTTGAATGCTACTATCGGAGTAGTTCAAGAATATAAAGCGGGGAAAGCCATAGAAGCCCTCCAAAAAATGACGACCCCCAAATGCCTAGTCCGCCGAAATGGTAAAGTTATAGAAATCAACTCCGAGGAGCTG
>JAAZLD010000180.1 GCA_012799495.1 Desulfitobacterium sp.
ATATCCAAAATAAGTATACCACAATCTTCTATATTCTTCCCTAAAAAATCTTGTATAAAAGAAAATTTGTCGTAGATACTAAAACTGGTCGAGAATACATCGAGACCTTTCCCCCATCCAGTTCTTCCTTTCGTTTCTCCTCTTGTTCACTGGTCGTGAGGGCCAGTGATTTTTTTGCAATAAAATTCAAAAGGAGGACTAGTATATGAAAAAGTCCGAGCTTATAAAAAATTTTAACCTCAATATAGACCTAGCTGTAGAGGCTCATGAACTATTGCGAGGTGAGGCCGATACAGAAATCCCGGGAGTAAGTATGGAGGAGGAAAAACATGACCATGCAACTGTAACTACTATTAAGATAATTAATGAACAGGGAGTTCAGGAAATGGGACGGCCTCAAGGGACTTATATTACTATGGACGTCCCGGAAATTCACGATAATAACTATTTAATTCATGAAGATATTACAGAGAGCCTCTCCCAAAAACTTGCACAACTGATGAATTTGCCAGAAGATGCTAGTATCCTTTTAGTGGGATTAGGGAATCGGAACGCTACTCCTGATGCCCTTGGCCCCCAAGTAATCCAAAAAAGTCTTGTCACCCGTCATCTTTTCAACTATACCCCAGAGGAACTCCAAGGAAAACTCCGCAAAGTTAGTGCTATTGCTCCAGGGGTTCTAGGAATCACAGGGATCGAAACTGCCGAGATTATCCGCGGGGTAGTAGAACATGTCAAACCGGATCTGGTCATCGCTATTGATGCCTTAGCAGCTGGTTCTTTAGAAAGAATTGGTACCAGTATCCAGATTACGGACACAGGAATTTCTCCAGGGTCGGGTGTAGGGAATCAACGAGTGGGAATTAACGAGGAAACTTTAGGCTGCCGGGTTATTGCCATTGGAATACCTACAGTAATGAATGCTGCTATTATTGCTCATAATTGCCTAGAGTCTTTATTAGAAGAACTAACTACAAGTCCTACCCTCTATAAATTGTATAAAGAAATCAGCTCTAGCACCTTTGAAAGTATTCTTGGTAAGGCCTTAGCTCCTTACCATAATAACCTTATGGTAACTCCTAAGGAAATTGATACCCTTATTCAAACAACTGCTCGAATTATTGCCGGTTCACTAGGAATGTGCTTACATCCCGGA
This sequence comes from Desulfitobacterium sp., assembly GCA_012799495.1. Taxonomy (GTDB): domain Bacteria; phylum Bacillota; class Desulfitobacteriia; order Desulfitobacteriales; family Desulfitobacteriaceae; genus Desulfitobacterium. Next base: position 1,157 of record JAAZLD010000180.1, read on the forward strand.
ATCACTATTGAAGAATATCAAATGTATATGCATTAAACATATGATAGAGAAAAGGAGAGAGCGATATGGGCTCTCTCCTTTTTTGAGGAAGGAGTCTTAACTATTAGGGAATTTCTTATGCTTACGATTAGCAATTCCGATTTCTTGAGCAACTTCATATTTAAATTGCTCTAAAGCTGGAGATAACACAGGTTTATTGGATTGCTTGTTTTCAGCCATAAAGTAAGCCCTCCTCTTTCTTTTCCCTTTTTTCAGGGACAGACCTACTTCGCTGTCCCTTTTTTCCTCCACCCTTTTGCTTTCAATTTTATTATTGTCTTAGGGAGAGAAAATATCCTGAACAATAGCTGGAGTAATTGGTAAATACTGGGTTTGCGATAGTAAACGATAGTTAACGATAGTAAATTAAATAAAATTTAAAAATGGAATAAAATAATTTAGAGTTTAATATTACGAAGAACTAAGATATAAAATACATTTTTAAGAGTGCACACAAACTTAGTTAACACCGATATCTTCTAATGGGAAAAACTTTTCTGTTTCCTCCCATAATTTCTTATACCTTTCGGGATTTGCTAAAGCTCTTTGAGCCATTTGATAAGCTTTTTCTACTAATGCCCCATCTTGGGACAAGTCTGCAAGGCGTAACTCCATAAGGCCATGTTGTTTTGTCCCCAGTAGCTCTCCTGCTCCCCGAATACGAAGATCTTCTTCAGCAATCTTGAATCCATCCTGAGTCTCACAGAGAACGTCCAGACGTTTACTACTTTTGCTATCGGAGATGAGAAAACAATAGGATTGTTCACTTCCTCTTCCTACCCGTCCCCTTAACTGATGGAGTTGAGCTAAGCCAAAACGCTCTGCTCCTTCGATGACCATCACTGAAGCATTAGGGACATTGACCCCTACTTCTACCACAGTGGTAGACACTAGGATATCTATTTTTCCTTTTTGGAAATTCTCCATAATTTCTTCTTTTTCAGGACCTTTCATCCGACCGTGGAGAAGACTGATATTTCGTTTAGGAAAACGTTCTTGTAAAGATTCATAACGCTCTGTTGCTGATATTAAGTCCATATGTTCTGATTCTTCCACTAAAGGACAGACAACATAGATCTGTCTTCCCAGTTTCATTTGTTCTTCCATGAAGTTTTCTAACTTCGGCCTGCTCCGCTCAGTCAGTCTGCGAGTAATTACAGGTTTCCTGCCTTTAGGCATTTCGTCCAAGACCGATAGCTGCAAATCACCATATAAAGTTAAAGCTAAAGTCCGTGGGATTGGTGTGGCAGTTAAAACCAACACATGAGGGCTTTCCCCTTTTGCTTGCAAAGTTGTCCTTTGTTTTACCCCGAAACGATGCTGTTCATCTGTGATGGCTAATCCTAAAGAGTGAAACTCTACACTTTCTTGAATTAAAGCATGGGTTCCCACTACCACTTGTCCTTTGCCAGTGGCTATTTGATGTAGAATTTCCTCTCGCTCCCCTTGACTTTGACTCCCTAATAAACAGACCACTTGTATACCTAAAGGTGTAAAAGCCTCCGTTAAGGATTGATAATGTTGGAGAGCTAGAATTTCCGTTGGGGCCATCATTGCTCCTTGGTAATCAGAGCCTACCGCCTGTACCAATGCAGCCATGGCAACAACAGTTTTACCTGAACCTACATCCCCTTGAATTAATCTAGTCATCCCCTTGGTTTGAGACATATCCTGAAATATTTCTTGAATCACTCGTTTTTGAGCATTAGTTAATTCGTAGGGAAGTTGAGCAAAAAACTCCTTAAGGAGTTCCTTTTTACCCTTGAGGGGAGGACTATCGTTTTTTGCTACTCCTTTCCTCATTCTCGCCACAGCTAATTGGAGAAATAAAATTTCCTCAAAGACCAACCGCTCCCGGGCTTGACCAAGACTCTGAAAAGATTGGGGAAAATGAATTTCCCGATAAGCCTGTGAGCGTTCCATCCATCTTTTCTGTTCTTCTGAAGGTAAGTATTCAGGAAAAAACTCCTGTGCCCGATTTATAACTCCAGCAAGGATATTGCTTATCCTTTTAGAGGATAAGCGAGCTGTCTCCCCATATACAGGAAAGATCTCACTAGGCTTTTGAGTACTGCTTTTTTGAATATCCGTTGCCTGAATCTCTGGCACCCGTTGTTTCCAGCGGACTTTGCCAGTAACTATTACGGAAGTCCCTACAGGATATTGTTTAAGAATATAGGTCTGATTAAACCAAACCCCGTAAATTAGCCTACCATTTTGTTCAATACTCAGTTTTACAACTTTTATCCTTCCCCGTGAGATGGAACTTGCAACTACTTTCCCAGCTATAGTCACTAATTCGCCATCTTTAATTTCTTCAATTTTTCGTAAGCGACGGTCCTCATATCGACGGGGAAAATAGAAAAAAAGATCTTGAATGGTATGGATTCCTAAATTAGCAAGCTGCTTGCTACGTTCTGGCCCCACCCCTTTTAAATATTGCAGTGAAGTAGATTTTGGTTTACTAATTCTTTGAACAGTTTTGTTTACGGCAACAGGGGGTTCTGGAACAGAATCCCCCTGTGGAGTTCCTGGTTCTTGCGGAGTTACTGGATCCTGTGGAGCTACTGGTTCCTGTGAGATTACTGAATCCTGTACACGAATGGGATCCCCGCTTTCTGGATAACTTGGTTCTTGGTTGATTGGCTTAACTAAGGTCTGGGAAGTCATCTCTGAACCTTGATTAGCGATAGTCTCTTGAATAAATCTCTGGAGATGCCCTAAAGCCTGTCTTCTTTCTAATGGATTCCATGAAGTGTACTCTTCAGCCATCTCTTTAATAATTGTGAATTCTTCATTAGGTTCTAATTGCCGTAAGCGGTTATAGATCCCTCTAAGAAAAAGATGAAAGCCTCCTACTACACCAGTATTGGTGTACCCCTGTTTTTCTTCAATTGTTAGAGCTTTTTGCAATTGATTAAGGACAATTTTACTTTGCTTGGTCATTGAAAATTCTCCTGAATTTTTTGTCCTGTAGGGGTTATTGCAAGGCCTCCTAAAGCTGTTTCTTTCAAAGCGCAAGGCATGTCCCTGCCAATTTCATTCATAGTGTCAATCACCTCATCTAAAGGGATTGCACTTTTAACACCTGCTAAAGCCATTTCAGCTGAGGTTAATGCTACCATTGCCGCTGTAGCATTACGCTTCACACAAGGTATTTCCACTAAACCAGCTACAGGATCACAGACTAAGCCAAGGAAAGATTTCATTGCCATAGCTGCTCCATGGCCACAAGCTTCAGGATCTCCCCCTGCTAATTCCACAGCTGCTGCCGCTGCCATTCCAGCTGCCGAGCCAATCTCAGCTTGACATCCACCCTCTGCACCAGA
>JAAZLD010000181.1 GCA_012799495.1 Desulfitobacterium sp.
AATATTAAAGACTTCTGGGTGAGCCTTTTCAATTTCGTCTAAAAGAACTACACTATAAGGCTTACGCCGTACAGCTTCCGTTAGTTGACCACCTTCATCATGGCCAATATATCCAGGAGGGGCTCCAACCAAACGAGATACAGCATGTTTTTCCATATATTCGGACATGTCGATACGAATTAAAGCATCTTCTTCACCGAACATAGCCTCTGAGAGAGCTCTAGCCAACTCTGTTTTTCCCACACCAGTTGGACCCAAGAAGATAAAGGAACCTACTGGACGCTTAGGATCTTTCAAACCAGCCCTCGCCCGACGAACTGCTCGAGAAACTGCTTTCACAGCTTCATCTTGACCAACCACCCGCTGATGGAGAGTATCTTCTAATTTTAAAAGGCGGTCACTTTCTTCTTCAGCTAGTTTTTGCACTGGAATACCTGTCCAACTAGCTACGATTAGGGCGATATCATCAGCAGTAACCACACTTTCAGCACCATCTCTTTGAGTTTCCCATTCATTACGTAGGTTAACTAGTTCTTCCCGAAGCTTATGCTCTTCATCCCTGATTTTTGCAGCTTTCTCAAATTCCTGACCTCGGACTGCAGCTTCTTTTTCACTTTTAAGTTTTTCGATCTCCTCTTCGAGGGATTTAAGATCAGGTGGAGCTGTATATGCTGTTAAGCGAACTCGGGAAGCTGCTTCATCCATTAAGTCAATAGCTTTATCTGGCAGGAAGCGATCGGAGATATAACGGTCGGACATTTTTACTGCTGCTTCAATAGCTTCATCAGTGATCTGTGCCCGGTGGTGCGCTTCATAGCGATCTCGCAAACCGTAAAGAATTTCAATAGCTTCCTCCACAGTAGGTTCTCCTACCATAATAGGTTGGAAACGCCGCTCTAAAGCAGGATCTTTTTCAATGTATTTACGATACTCATCTAATGTAGTGGCACCGATGCATTGGAGTTCTCCCCGGGCTAAGGCTGGTTTCAAAATATTTGCTGCGTCAATGGCGCCTTCAGCTGCTCCTGCCCCAATTAGAGTATGAAGTTCATCGATGAAAACAATGATATTGCCATCGAGGCGGATTTCCTCCATAACTTTTTTGAGGCGCTCTTCAAATTCTCCTCTGTATTTACTACCTGCTACCACTGCTGAGAGATCCAAGGTGACAACCCTTTTGCCAGATAAAATTTCTGGGACTTTATTGTCAACAATCCGTTGAGCTAAACCTTCAGCAATTGCAGTTTTACCCACACCTGGTTCTCCTATTAAAACGGGATTGTTTTTTGTACGCCGGCTAAGGATTTGTACTACCCTCTCTATTTCATCTTCCCGACCCACAACAGGATCTAATTTTCCTTCCCGAGCTTGTACGGTTAGATCACGACCAAATTCATTGAGAGCAGGGGTATTGGAGGGACCGACATTTTTTCCAGGATGATTTGGTCCTGCAGGAGTATTAGGTAGAGGAACATCATCAGGTTGCCCACCAAGTAATTGGATAACTTGCCGCCAAATTTTTTCCGAATCTACATTTAGGTTTCGCAGAACTCGGGCAGCTACTCCTTCTCCTTCCATGAGCAAACCAAGAAGGAGGTGCTCTGTACCTACATAATTTACTCCATGACGACGTGCTTCTTCTTGGGCCAATTCGATTACCTTCTTAACTCGAGGGGTAAGGGTTACTTCCCCCCCATAAGGCTGGCCAATGCCAGTAAGGCTACCGATTTGTTCGCGAATTTTTTCTGGGGTAACACCAATATTCAAGAGAGCTTTGGCGGCAATTCCATCTCCTGCTACTAGGCCCAAAAGTAAGTGTTCTGTACCGATAACAGCGGAACCCATCCTCTTTGCCTCTTCTGTAGAGAAGCGTAGGGCTTTTACCGCTTTTTCTGTAAATTTCCCGTTCATGATAAATTCACCTTCCTTATTATTTTCCTTTATGCAATGTTACTCATGTTCTTATTCTTTCTTTTCAGCCATAGCTTTACGAATTAAGGTAGCTCGTTCTCCATCCCTTTCCTCTGGTAATAATTCTTTATCTAAAGTATATTGTAAGGATGCAGGGAGAGTTTCCACTATAAGGGTGCTAAAGCTTTGTTTATGGGGAGGAAGAATACCCAAATCCACTCCTAAGCGATCTAAGGAGAGGCATTGGAGAGCATCTTCTGAAGTTAAGAGTCGGGCATTTTCTAATGTGCCCCGAGCTCGCCATACTTTGTCTTCTAAATTGATGCGAGCATTCTCCATTAAGCTTTCCCGAGCATGAATCTCCTGATCGATAATTTGACGGGTAACAGCTTCTAAATGGGTAATAGTATCTTCTTCGGCCTTTCCTAGGGTTATTTGATTAGAGATCTGATAAATATGACCAAAGGCTTGAGATCCTTCACCATAAAGACCTCGTACAGCTAATCCCAAGTGATTTAAAGCCCCTAACATTTGCTGAGCTCTATTGACCATCGCCAAAGCAGGTATATGAACCATAATAGATGCCCTCATTCCCGTCCCTACATTAGTGGGACAGGCTGTAAGATAGCCAATTGCTTCTCTATAGGCTATATCCAAGTTTTCTTCCAGCTTATCATCTATAGTACTAGCTAAGGAATAAGCTTTTCTTAACTGATTACCTGGCAATAGTACCTGAATACGAAGATGGTCTTCCTCATTTACCATCACTGAAATACGATGATCTTTATTGATGGCAACACCTCTCGCTCCGGAAGATTCCACTAGAGCAGGGCTGATTAAATGTTTTTCGATTAAAACATGCTGCTCAATAGAACTTAAATCCTTTAACGGATAATAAATAAGTTTCTCACCTTCGATGGTGATATTTTTCAATTGGAAGGCTAGTTTTTCCTCCACATCTTGGGAGTCTTTCTGGGATAGGCTTATGGGAAAGGGTATACCTTCTAAATTGCGAGCCAAACGGATTCGGCTACTTAAAACAACTGGGGCCTGAGGGTTTTCTTTCATCCATTCACTATGCTGGAGAAAATGCTCTTTTCTTTCCATTAGCTCATCCCCTCCATTTTTTGTTCTAGTTCTCGAATTTGATCCCTAACTACGGCTGCAGCCTCAAATTCCTCTTTAATAACTAGCTGCTGCAACTTCTCTTTAAGCTTTTGGATCTCTATCTTTTCCCGTATAGAGGCCCCTTTACGAGCAGGAATCTTGCCCACATGGTGACCTCCTCCGTGAATATTGCGTAAAATAGGCTCTAATTCTGATTGGAATTTATCATAGCAACCACTGCAGCCTAATTTGCCGATCTTAGTAATTTCGGAAAGACGGCGTCCACATTGAGGACATGATTCTTCTAGAACGGTTTTTTTCGGGTTTGTAAAATTAAACATTGTTTGCAAAAAGTGAGGGATAATTCCTGGACTAAGAACAAAATTAAACTCTGGAGCACTCTTTGCACATTGCTCACAAAGATAATATTTTACCATCTCTCCATTTACAATTTTAGTAAAATGTACGTTGGCTTCGTTTTTTTGGCATCTTTGACATAGCATATTTATCCCCTCCTTACTGTAAATCCTCACGACTTATGGTCAATAAAACTCTTCTCATAATATTTGCCCGCAACCCATTAGTCTGGGGATTTTCCTCCCCTAAAGAGTCTCGATGGAGGATTGTACGGAGGATTTCTTCTTCTCTCCGGGTGATAATCTCATCTTCTCTTAGTCGATGAAGTAAGTTAAAAGCACGAGTTTGGGATAAGTTGTTCCCGATTAGCTTTTTCATTAGTTGAGGAAAGTCTGGTTCAGAACCAAATTCCAAGCGAATAATACGCAAATATCCGCCACCACCTCGACGACTCTCCACTAAATATCCCCTGTCTATAGAAAAACGGGTATTTAGGACATAATTAATTTGAGAGGGAGCACATGAGAATTCCTCAGCCAGAACACCTCGTTGGAGGATAATATAACCATCCTTTGATTGTTCCAAAATCCGCTTCAAATAAACTTCGATGCGGTCAGCAAGGTTTCCCATTGAACGACACTCCTTTAAGCGATATCTTGCAGTCTTCTTCCTGTTTTATAGGCAAGGTTAGACTTTATACTTGATTCTTCATACTTGATACTAAACCTTAACACCTATTGTAGACGGGTTTCTTGTTAGTATACTATCGTGACCATCTTTGACTTTATGACCATCTTTGACCTTTAATTATATTGTACTGAATAAATCTGATTTTTGCAATAAAAAAACTTCGTCTCCCTTAGTGGGAAAAAACGAAGTAAAGCCATGTTCCTATTGTGATGCATCCCATCATGGAAAGGAGTACATAGACCTTAGGACCAGCAAGGACGGATTTTTCACTAGGCAGAATATCATCCGTTTCGTCATATCTTTCTTTACCTTCTAGATAATCTTTTTGGGAATTTTCTGTTTGCCCTGTTACAGTAACCTCTTTTTTAGAATCATCTCTCCGTAATTCTTCCTTAAAAGGTTGTTTTTCAGTTCTTTTTTCCAGTTCCTTCATTCTTTCTAATCTTCTAGCCCATTCATTAGGATCGCTTTTTCCTTGAAGAACTTGACCTTCTTCTTCCCTATGTTTTATTTCTTTACGGGGAAGCGGTTTCCAGTCAGGAAAAAACTCCTTAATTACAGATTCTTGATCTAATCCTTTTTCTAATTCTTTTTGCGCGATATCTTCTTTTTGAGAGGTATCATGTTTTATACTTCTGATATCTCCCTTAAAGTTTGTAGTAGAGCTTTTTTTCCTTGGCAGTTCCTCTGAAAACCTTTTTACCTTATGAGGGAGAGCTTCCTTATTAGTATCTTTAATGATACTAGACTCTTTACTAATACCAGTCTTTTTACTAATGGCAGTCTCTTTACTAATGCCAGTCTCTTTACTAATGCCAGTTTCTTTACTAATGCCAGTTTCTTTACTAATGCCAGTTTCTTTACTAATGCCAGTTTCATTTAGATTTGTTGTCTCTATGGTTTTACGTACTTTCTTCTCATTATTTTCTTGTAAATCATCCCAATGGATATTTCCTTTTAATAAATAATCTATCTCTTCCGGAGTTAATTGAATCTCTTTGATTTTCATTTATTATTACTCTCCTGTATGAGGTACTTACTTTTACACTTCGCGATAAATATAAAAAAACCTGCCAAAGATGGCAGGTCAAGAGCCTAAAAATGTTACTAAAATTCACCTAATTCGCTCACTAATTCGATTAGATTTGACTATTTTTATCCAAGTTATTTAACTAATAAAACTGGACAAGGGGCTTTTTGTACTATGCGCTGGCTTACACTTCCCAATACAGAGCCTGTGATAGGACCATACCCATGACTGCCAATAACTACACAATCGATACTATCCTTTTCTATTTGTTCGAGAATTTTGCCAGCAGGATGACCTACTTCCACAATGGTATTTACTGTAACATCACCAGCATCAACAGCTCCTAAAGTAGCATCCAAAGCGGCTCGACCAAAGTTTAACATGTCTTCGTGAGTAGTAGTAATTCCATAGTTTAGTGTGTAGCCCATTAGAGCTTGAGGAGAATAGGCTACGTGCATTAGGTAGAGTTCTGCACCTGTTAGCTTAGCTAACTCGATAGCCTTTTTCAAAGCCCTGATGGAGTACTCAGAAGCATCTGTTGGGACAAGAATTCTTTTAAACATACAAATTCCTCCCTTCTAAGGACCACTTATGGAATGTGCCACGGGAAAAACCCTCCTTGGAAAAGTTCCCTCTATTTCTAATTTTAAGGAATTTTTTCGGAAAATGCAACCACTAAAAACTGACCCTCCAATCATTAGATTTTCAGGCCTAACTTTTGGGGGGTCAGTACATTCTTCGTATATCCTTCCTATATATTTTAGTTAAATAGGTTGAAATAGAACAGATTAGTCCATAGCTAGCAGATTAGTATACTTCTGGTAGTGGCTTAAAGTATCCCCTTCCATGTTGACAAGCTGGGCATAATTCAGGAGCTTCATTGCCATTATGAACGTATCCACAATTCTCACATTTCCATTCGATATCTTGATCTTTTTTGTAGAGGGTTCCATTCTCTAGATCAGCAGCTAATCTTTCATAGCGCTTCTCATGGTGACCTTCTACTTCGGAGATCTTACGGAAAGCCAGGGCAATATCACTATATCCTTCAGCTTCAGCTTCTTCAGCAAATCTGGCATAATCTACAACTTCTTCTCCCTCTCCAGCTGCCGCTGATTTAAGGTTTGCTAAAGTGTCACGCAAATTCAAGGGATATTCAGCACTTGGAACAAAAACTTCTGTTTGATCTCCAGCATATTTCTGTAAGAATTTATAGAAGACTTTAGCATGTTCTTTTTCGTTATCTGCTGTAGAGATAAATATGTTCTGAATAGCTTGATGGCCTTCATTTTTTGCTACACTTGCATAAAAGGTATAACGGTTCCGGGCTTGTGATTCACCCACAAAAGCATTGACTAGGTTTTGAAAGGTTTTGGTATCTTTGAATTCCATGTTCAGACCTCCCTAATTTTTTCCATAATTATTATGTCAAGATGTTCTTGATAATATACTCTTTTCGTGCATAATTGATAAATTCTTCATCCAGCCCCATTATTCCTGCTCTTTATTAATAGTTTTTATTGATTTATACTTAGTTTTGTTTTGCTAGGTATTTTAAAAGCTAGAATAAATAAAAGGATTATTGAATAAAGGGGAAATTTTATTTTAACCCCTTTAAAACCTATTGCAAATTCGTATATGAACATAAAAGGCCACCAAGGTCTCTATAGATCCGGGTGGTTTTTCTTTGTTTAGGCTTATTGTTTATTTGTCGTTTGTTTTTCTTCTCTTAATAATTCTTCATTTCAGTACTCAATTTTAAAAGGTAAAGTTTTAGAATACAAAGGTTTTAAGTCTAACTATATTGTACAAGGGGGGATCTATTGTGAAAGAAAATCTAAATAAAATAAAAAACACACTTATAAAGAACACTCTTATAAATAAAATTAAAACTCCTAGGCAGAAATTAGCCAAAAAGATCACTTTGCGTAATGTAATTATCCTCTTCTCCCTTATTTTTCTTTTGGGATTTGGAGGTTCCTTTTACTATATACATTCATTGGATATAAGTAAGATTCTTACCCCACTACCTCAGCCCACATATATCTACGACAAGGATGGGAATAAAATCTCCCAATTATCTTCATCCCGGATTGTTCCTCTGGATCTTGAGCAAATACCGAAACACACTCAGGATGCGATAATTGCTACAGAAGACAAAAGGTTTTACGACCACCAAGGAGTGGATTTGCGAGCCATCATGCGGGCTCTTACCCGGGATCTGAAATCGGGAGATTTCTCCGAGGGAGGTAGCACAATAAGCCAGCAATTAGTCAAAAATGTATTTCTTACTGCTGAAAAAACCCTTAGCCGTAAACTGAAAGAAGCAGCATACGCCATCAAAATCGAGAGCACCCTCTCCAAGGAGGAAATTCTCGAGGCCTATCTCAACCAAATTTATTTTGGTGAAGGCCGTTGGGGCATCCAGGAGGCTGCCCGCTATTATTTTGGCAAAGACGCTTCAGATTTGAAGTTGGAAGAATCCGCTCTCTTAGCTGGTCTTCTTAAAGCACCTAATGTTTATTCTCCTTTAAAAGATAGAGAATTGGCTTTAAAACGCCGGAATATCGTTTTAACTCTCATGAAAGAACAAGGTTATATATCCGAAACGGAATACTCCCAAACAATCGTGGCACCTATTGCCTTACGAAAAAAGCCTCTGGATGATCTATCAGGGAAATACGCTCCTTATGTAGATTATGTTCTTGAAGAGGGAATCAATCGATACGGTTTTACGGAAGAACAAATTCTTACGGGAGGATTACAGATCTATACTCAATTAGACCCAACTGTCCAAGATCCCCTTGAGAAAGTCTATAAAGATGATAACTATTTTCCCCAAGGTACTGAAGAACAAATAGTCCAAAGCGGTATGGTTATCATCGATCACAAAACAGGCGGGATCCGTGGTTTAGTCGGTTATCGTGGGGAAAGTGCTTTCCGCCAATTTAACCGGGCTTCCCAATTAAAACGCCAACCAGGCTCTGTTTTAAAGCCTTTAATTGTCTATGGCCCAGCTTTGGAGGAAGGGTATACTCCTGGCACCTACCTTTATGATGGACCCCTTGATATAGATGGTTACTCACCCCGTAATTGGGATAATAATTATCGAGATTGGGTTACCATGGTGGAAGCAGTAGAGCAATCCTGGAATGTTCCTGCTGTCTGGCTATTGGATCAAATCGGTATCGATACAGGCAAAGTCTTTGCTCAACGGGCAGGAATTCCCTTTGCTCCAGAGGATAACTACTTAAGCTTAGCTTTAGGAGGGATGACTGTAGGGATCTCACCACTTGATCTCGCCCAGGCTTATTCTGCTTTCCCAAACCAAGGAGTAATGATGGAAGCCCATGCTATTACCAAAATTACCACCACAGATGGTCATATTTTATGTGAAGCTGAGCCTGATTCTGTTCAAGTTACAGATCCTCATCATGCTCACACTATGACCCTTCTTCTAAAAAACGCCGTAGAAAATGGTACCGCCCACAGGGCCTCTTTAGGTGAACGACCAGTAGCAGGGAAGACTGGTTCTGTGGAGTTGCCACCAACGGAAGAGTTTGCTGGTATTAGTAAAGGACAAAAGGACGTTTGGTTTGTAGGGTATACCCCTGAACTTACAGGTGCAATTTGGATGGGGTATGACCATACGGATCGTAATCATTACCTAACTACTGCTGGTGGTGCTGAATCTGCCTTAGTCTTCCGTCAAGTTTTTTCAGAGGCTTTAGCCTCTGTTCCCACAACTGAATTTATAGCACCTGAAGGCTATGTAATGGACTATGCTTTATATCCCAAAGGGTATTGGGATGATTTATTGAAGGAAAAAATAATAGAGATAAGCACAAAAAGAATCGCAATTTCTGGGAGAATTGGGACCTCTGGGATAACTGGCTAAATTGGGATAACTGGCTAAATTGGGATAACTGGTGGAGTGAAGATCTTTGGGACGAGGAGCAAGATCTATCTGCAAACAGTAACACCAAGAAAGATAACCATGAGAAGGACTCAAAGGAGAAGAAGAAAAAGAAAAATAGTGACAATAAAAATAAAGATAAAAAAGAAAAGGACAACTAAGAAAATCCAAATAAGTTTAAGCTAACGATCAAATAATACTGACTTAACTACAGCAAAGTATTCTCGCAAATATACATTAGGTCGGATATACCAAGGAGTGTAGCAAGGCACACTTACAGGGTAAAATCCATGGCGTTTAGCAAGGAGCTTCGAGCGAAACATATGAAAATCACTAGTAACTACTAGTATGGGCTTCGAGGGATTAAAACTACTATCCCCAACTAAAAGCTCCTGGGAATAAAGGAAATTTTCCATAGTACTTGTGGCCTTTCCCTCCACAATAATCCTTTCCTCATCTATCCCTTGCTCTAATAGATACGTTGCCATTGCCACCCCTTCTGGTATCCATTCACCTGGACCTTGCCCTCCAGTTACAACTACTTTCATTTGAGGATTATCTTTTAGGATCTCCGCCCCCTTATGAACCCGTTCATACAAAGTCCAAGAAAGCTGATCCCCATTAAGGCCTGCTCCTAAAATGATCATAGTTTCCACACCCTCTGGTATAGGATCTTTTGTATTGACCAGAATCAGACCCTCGATTATCAGAAAAGAGCTCAACAAAAATACTAACCCTACCATTATTAAGCGCCT
>JAAZLD010000182.1 GCA_012799495.1 Desulfitobacterium sp.
CTTGCTACTAAATGATTACTAATATAATACAAATCTTTCACTAACTAGGCAAGCAATAATAACTAAATACCTTAAACTAAGATGTGGTGAATCAGCGAGTTTAGAAGTAAAAAGGAGTATGAAAATGAGCAACCCCTGTGGGACCACTAAAGCCAATGTTTTAGAGAAAACTATTATTGAAGGTATCCCTATCTACTTTGGTACAGGAGTTAACCCTGTAAACTCTCCTGCCCAGTTTTTTGTAGCTTGGGGTGTGAAAGTTTTAAGCAACGGTCTTATCCCCACATTTAATCATGAAAGCCTAGAAGAAGGTTTTCTTTGGTTTGTTGATGAAGAAGAAGCAGAGGAAAAATATCAAAGATTAATCGAAGAATTTCAAGGACAAATGTCTAATCCTTCCTAGTTCGTGAAGTTTTTGCCTTGAGAATTCTATTTGGAACAGGAAATCCATACCTGGTGTCGAATAAAGTTAATTGTTTGAGGGTGGAAGAGCGAAAGGTAATTCAAGGAGGACTAGGATAAAATGATCCAAATGACCAATGTAGCAAAGATTTATCCGAATGGTGCCAGAGCTCTTGTAGATATAAGTTTAAAAATAAATAAAGGGGAGTTTGTTTTTCTTGTAGGCCCTAGTGGAGCAGGAAAATCCACTTTAATTAGACTTCTTTATCGGGAAGAAATGGCTAGCCGAGGACAAGTGATCGTCAATGGTTGGAATATATTAAGAATGCGAGAAAGGGAAGTTCCCCATTTTCGTCGCAATATTGGAGTGATATTCCAAGATTTTAAACTCTTAGCAAATAAAACTGCTTTTGAGAATGTGGCTTTTGCTTTAGAAGCCATAGGGGTTAGTCCTAAAGAAGTTCGGCTTCGTACCAAAAAAATGCTAAAGTTAGTAGGATTGGGCCATAAAGAAAATGCTTTTCCTGATGAACTTTCTGGTGGGGAACAGCAGAGGGTTTCAGTAGCTAGAGCTATCATCAATAACCCTTCCCTTTTGGTAGCTGATGAACCTACCGGAAATTTAGATGCAGACACAGCATGGGAGATCATGGAACTACTTTATAATATCAATCGACGAGGTACTACAATCGTCATGGCTACCCATGCCCGGGATATCGTAGAACAAATGCAAAAACGTGTCATCGTCATCGAAGATGGACGGGTTGTGCGGGATGAAAATATGGGGGCTATTGAATATGGGACTTAATTCAGCAAGATATGTACTTCGAGAAGTAGGAAGTTCTTTACGCAGAAATATTTGGCTTAGTATAGCTTCTGTCCTTACTATAATGATAGCTATGGTGATCCTGGGAGCATCCCTGTTCTTTTTTTTAAACGCTGCTAACCTGGCGGAAAACTTTGAATCAGAATTAGAAATCAATGTTTTTACTCAAGAAGATCTTAGTAATATGGAAGTTTCGGCATTAGGAGAACGTCTTAAAGGTTTAGATGGGGTTCAGTCTATCGAGTTGATAACAAAAGAACAGGCTTTAGCTAAATTTGCTCAAGAGTATTCAGAGAGCCTAGTGGAGGACCTGGGGGGAGAAAACCCCTTTCCCGATAGCTATAAAGTTTTTGTGACAGAACCAGAACTTGTGGAAGGGGTAGCTAAGAAAATCGATAGTCTCACCGGGGTAGACAATGTAGTCTATGGTAAAGAAGTAATTGGCCCGCTACTTCAATTTACTAACTGGCTCCGTTGGGTAGGTATGGGGGTAGTAGCAATATTCGCCGTTGCTTCTATCGTACTCATATCTTTAAACATTAGAATGACCGTCTACTCTCGTCGTAAAGAAATTGAAATTATGAAACTGGTAGGCGCTAGTAATTCTTTTATCCGTTGGCCTTTTTTACTTGAAGGTATGGTGGTAGGTCTGGTAGGAGGGCTTTTTGCCACCCTTATAGTGGGTATGGGTTATGACTGGTTTGCTCAATATATCCAATCTACCCTGACTTTTGTACCAGTAGTAAGTGAATCAAACTTAATCTGGAAGGTACTTGCTTTGCTAGTTCTAATAGGAATGGGAATAGGTGCTTTGGGAAGCATAATTTCCTTGCGAAGATTCTTAAAAGTGTAGCATAGAGGAGGAGAAATTGTGAATAAAGTAAAAAATATTTTAGCTCTTTTAATCACCACCTGCCTCCTAATAGGCTCGGTTATACCTCTTCAAGCAGGGGAATTGGAAGATGTTCTTAAAGAACAAAAGAATATCGAGAAAAAGGAACAAGAAGCACGGAAAAACTTGAAGAACTTAACTAACCGAGAGGAGCAATTAAAAAATCAAATCCAGACCCTAGCTTCTCAGATTGCTGTAGCTGAAAAAGACCTTCAAGCGAAGGAAGTAGCCTATAGTCAATCTGAAGAGCTAGTAGCTCAATCGGAAAAAGAACTTCAAGAGCGAGAAGAAGAATTGGCACATCGTCAGGAAGTATTACGTAAACGAGTTCGAGAGATCTATCAAGTTGGCCAAATCAGCTATCTAGAAATTCTTTTGGAAGCAGAGAGCTTAAGCGATTTTATAACCCGGCTAGAATACTTTAATCGCTTAGTAGAAAACGATCAAAAGCTTCTCTCTCAAATAAGTGAAGAAAGAGAGCGGGTAGAAGAACAAACGAGAATTCTCCAAGAAAAGCGGGATGAAGCAGCCCAAAGGAGAAAAGAGGCCCAAGAAGCTAAGGCTTTATTAGATCAGAAGAGAAGAGAGCATCAACTAGCTTTAAATGATAATAAAAAGGCTCAGGAAGATATTTTTGAACAAATTGCTCAATTGGAAAAAGATGCCAAAGCAATTGCGGAGAAAATCCGTCAGCTTACTGCTAAATCAAGTGGTGTAGTTCATGGAACTATCAGCACTTACCCAATACCAGGTTACTATACCATTACCAGTCCCTATGGTTGGCGAACTCATCCCATTACTAAAAAGAGAAGCTTACATACAGGGACAGACTTCAGTGCTCCTACAGGAGCTAGAGTTGTAGCTGCTGGTAATGGGGTTGTAATTTTATCTAATTGGTATGGGGCCTATGGTAATACCGTAATTATCGACCACGGGGGTGGATACTCTACCCTTTATGCTCATAATTCAAAGCTAGGAGTTAAAGTAGGAGATAAAGTTAATGCAGGGGATGTAATTTCTTATGTAGGTTCAACAGGTTGGAGTACAGGGCCCCATTTACACTTTGAAGTGAGAGTTAATGGTGAACCCACAGACCCTATGCAATTTTTTAAATAAGTATGTCCTGCAATAGATGAGCATATAATAAATAGACAAAAAACGGAAGTCCGACAAACCGGATTGGAAGTAGGAAGGGGATATCATTTTGCAGGAAAATAAATGGAAAGCTTATATGAAAAACCTCGGCTGGGTTGTTGCGGTAATTAGTATTTTGTTTACAATCATTGTCGGGGGATTTGCCTTAGCCAATCTGGAGAATGTAGGACGAATGCTTCGTGTAGTATATTTAATCGAAAATGATTACTTAGACGAGGTGCCAGTCAGCACTCTAATCGATGGGGCAACAGAAGGGATCGTTAATTCCTTAGGAGATCCTTATTCAAAATACATGGATGCTGAAGAGAACCGGGAATTTACCCAACAGATTGAAGGACGTTTTGGCGGAGTAGGGATCATTTTAAGCTTAAAAGATCCCTCAAAACTAGTTGTTTTAAGACCTATCAAAGATACACCAGCTGCTCGGGCAGGATTGCAAACAGGGGATGTAATTGTCAAAATCGATGATGTAGACGCTACTGCTATCGACTCTGATAAAGCTGTTTCCCTCATGCGTGGAGAGCCAGGCACAGAAGTAACCTTAGTAGTCTATAGGGAAAGTGTAGGCAAAAATATTACTGTATCCTTAACACGAGAACATATTTCTGTACCTACAGTTGAAGCTCTTCCTCTACCTGGTGATCCAAGTATTGCTTATATTGGTATTTCTCAATTTTCTACTAACACTGCCAATGAGCTTAAAGAAGCTTTTACCAGCATGGAAATAAGCAAGTACAAAGGAGTTATTTTAGACTTACGGTATAACCATGGGGGAGAACTCGAGTCGGCAGTAGGAGTTACCAGCTATTTTGTTCAGCCTGGGCCGGTAGTTTATATCGTTGATAAACAAGGTAATAACTATACAATGCATTCCGAAGGGAATTACTTAGGTATGCCCCTTGTTGTTCTTGTTAATGAAGAGAGTGCCTCTGCCTCGGAAATCGTAGCAGGAGCAATCAAAGATCGAGGTACAGGGACTTTAGTAGGAGCAAAGACTTTTGGCAAGGGAATCGTCCAAACAATCTATCAGCTAGATAGTGGTACAAGTGTCAAACTCACCACAGCTAAATATTTAACTCCTAATAAGGTAGATATTCATAAAAAAGGAATTGAGCCCGATCTAGAAGTAAAACTCAATGAAGGAGAAGAGGCAACTCTTTCCCCCGTAAACACAAATTTTGATACCCAGCTTAAAGAAGCAGTAAAAGTTCTCCAAGAGAAAATACAATAAGATTTTCGAGAAAAATTTATAGCCTAGAATAATTAAAAAATATCCATTTAGACTAATATCTAAGAGAGAGTATTCTTTAGCAAACTAAAGGGTTTGTAATAAGAATACTCTCTTTCTATTTTTCAGGAACGGTTTAAATAGTGACCTAAAGAAGTTTTCCTGCATAGACTACACAGCAAGCAATTTTCGGGAGGGAAGGACATGGGGGTGAGACCCAATGATCGTCATTACTTTGCAGAGGGGATAACTAATCGTGGCTACATATCACTCCTGCCCCATATGATGACTGAATGGGATAAGGTATACGTCCTTATGGGAGGGCCAGGAACCGGCAAATCCACTTTGATCAAAATGATTGGGTTGGATATTGTCGATCGGGGATATGAAGTCGACTTTATGCGTTCTGCCTGGGATCCGGATTCTATAGCAGGAATCCTCATGCGTAAGTTAAATTGGGCTATACTGGATAATTACGAAATAGCACCTTCCCGCTGGCGTGCACCAGGCCTTATGGAGGAGATGATTGATTTTGCCTCCTTCTGCAATAAGGAAAAGCTAGAGGAAAAACGCGAAGAGATTTATAAAATTACGGGGAAAATCGAGAAAGGTCAGCGACAAATTAGCGAGATTTTAGCCTCAGATTTTAATGAACGTTTGCGGGAAAAACCTAGTTCTTCTTATACAAAAGAAGAAAAGCCTTGGCTACCTAAGCTTCATGCTACTGATCTTTTTAAAAATAAAAAAGATTCATGGAGTAAAGCTAAAGATGCTCTGAAGAAAATCCAAAAGAGTATCATCCGCTCCTATTTTCTCCATGGCTTAGGATCGGAAGGTTGGGTAAATCTAGCGCCTTCTTTTTTGCAAGAATGTGATCAAATACGCATCGAAGGTGAGGAAGCCCACGAAGCAATGGAGTGGATACTCCAAGAAGCAGAATCTTTAGGTCAAGTCATCGATATAGTACTCCATCCTATCTATCCAGATGAGACCTTGGGAATTATTTTACCAGAACGCAACTTAGTTATTTGGCAAGGAAATCCTACTTGCTTAGAAGAGCAAGGCTTGGATAAAGTTTATAGTACTTCCTTAAAAGAAGCACTATATCAAACTAAAGCAGCCCGAGAACATCTCAAAGCCCTTTACACGGAAACAGTGGATTTTGATAAAGTGGACTCCTTGCGAGCAGATTTATTAAACTGTATTTTAAGAAATCTGGATAAATGAACTTTCAAAAGAGAACTTCATAAATCCTCAATTCGTGGGAAGACTAACTAAAAAGTCTTCTCATTTTTCTTTTAGGACCTGCAGAAAGGAGGGTTTCCATGAGGAAAAAGCTTTGGCTTCTACTAGTTCTACTGGGTCTCCTAGGATTAGGTTTAAGTGGATGTGGGATTACCAATATGATCGGAAAACTCCTAGGTACCGACTCCCAAGGTCCGGAGAAAACCTCTAACAAGAAAGAAGAAAAAAAGGTTATCGCTGTTTCTCTAAATGAAGAAGAACCTAATACCCCTCTCTTTCTTTTAGGGATAGAAGAAATGGCCGAAAAAGAAGAGGTAGAAATTAAAATTATCAAAAAAGAAGAAGCCAAAGATAAGGAAGCCTTTCAAGATGCTAAAGTCTTGATTTACCAGGGTGGGGAAAAATCTCTTCTGCAAAATGCAGAAAAAGAGAACATTCCGATAATCGCCCTTAATAAACTTCCTGACTCTGTTAAAGTTGAAGGGGTGATCCTTCCTGACCCCGATCAAATAGGAAACATCCTAGGCCAACAAATTCAGGGGGCTATAGTTGAAGGAGAAGGTCAAGTGGTTTATCTTCAAGGGGAAGTAGAAGATCCATTGGCTATAAGTGTTTTAGCAAATCTAAAACAAGCTCTAGCCAACATGAAACTTAATATTCATAGCATAACTAATCCCCCCCAATCGGAGGATATTGCTATCCAAGCTCTCCTGGAACACCTCCAGAAAAACTCTGGAGAAGTGAAAATCATCTGTGCTTATAACGAAGAATTAGCAGCAGGAGCCTCTGAGATATTAAAATCTCTCCAGCTTGAAGACAAAATCCTATTAATAGGTATGCAAGCTAATTCCCATTCCTTACAAAGGATTGCCACGGGCTCACAAATAGGTGATATAGATACAGCACCCTATGTTCAAGGTGTCAATGCCTTTCAATGGGCAAAAAAAGTTCTTAATAAAGAGTCCTTGGATATAATGGAGACTATTACTGGGGAACAAGGTGAAGTAGTTGCTAAATATATTCCAGTTAAAAGTGTTACAACGGAGAATCTTCTTCTAGTTCAAAATAGCTATAGTAAAGGAGAAGAAGCTCAAAAGAAAAGGGAAGAAGAAAAAGTCAAAGAGGAAAGTGGGCAAAAGAAAGAAGAGAAAAAAGATAAGGAAAAAAAGGAAAATGGCAATCGGGACTCTCAAGGAGAAGGCAGTAAAGGCGGGGATAGTGGAGATGGCGGTAATAGTGGAGGCGGAGAAGGCGGCACTGGAGGGGGCCAGCCTCTAGCTATGCCCCAAGGAGTTAGTAAAGTAATCGAAAAAGTCCAGACAGAAATCACCAGAGAATACTTAGATGAAGAAGGTAAAGTTTTAGGGACTGAAAAAAGCACTAACAACCAGGTCCGAACAATCCCTTCAGAAATGCTTTTACAAGAGCATCAACAGCAACAGCAAGGACAGCAGGGTCAAAGTGATCAACAAGGACAAGAGGAAGAAGGTGGCACAGATAGCAAATAGCATATATTACCATAGAATTTTATCCAAAAAGCCGAACACGTTTTCGGCTTTTTTATTTCCCTTATGGTCAAGAAATGGTATAATCGTCTTTAGAATTATTTTTAAAAAGGAGCTTTAACCAATGGAGTTTCGTCTGCATGCCCCATTTCAACCTGCCGGGGATCAGCCAGAAGCAATAGAGGCCTTAGTGGCCAGCATTAAAAATAACCGGAAACATCAAACTTTACTAGGTGTTACAGGCTCAGGAAAAACTTTTACTATGGCAAATATTATTGCTAAAGTTCAAAAACCCACCTTAATCTTGGCTCATAATAAAACATTAGCCGCACAGCTTTACAGTGAGTTCAAAGAGTTTTTCCCTGAGAATGCTGTGGAATATTTCGTTAGTTATTATGATTACTATCAGCCTGAAGCCTATGTGCCTTCTAGTGATACCTATATAGAAAAGGATGCCTCAATCAATGATGAAATTGAAAAGTTGCGCCACTCAGCTACGGCAGCCCTTTTCGAGCGTAGGGATGTTATTGTAGTAGCCAGCGTTTCTTGTATTTATGGTTTAGGGGATCCTGAAGAATATCAAGATTTAATGGTTTCCTTACGTCAAGGCCAGGAAATCGATCGGGATGAAATCCTCCGCCGCCTTGTCAACATTCAATATGATCGGAATGATATGGCTTTTCAAAGAGGTACCTTCCGGGTTCGAGGGGATATAGTGGAGATTTATCCAGCAGGCTCTAGCGATCATGCTATACGAATAGAAATGTTCGGGGATGAAATCGAACACATATACGAAATCAATGTCCTAACTGGGGAGATCTTAGGGGAAAGGCATCATGTATCTATTTTTCCTAACTCCCACTATGTAACTGCCCGAGACAAGGTTCTTTTAGCTTGCGAAAATATTGAAGCCGAGTTGGAAGAACGTCTCCAAGAGCTTCGTTCCCAGGACAAGCTATTAGAAGCCCAGCGCTTAGAACAGAGGACTCGCTATGATTTAGAAATGTTAAGGGAAATGGGTTTTTGTAATGGTGTGGAAAACTATTCTCGCCATTTAACATTACGTCAACCAGGGGAAACCCCCTATACTCTTCTCCATTTCTTTCCTGATGATTTTCTAATGATGATCGATGAATCTCATGTAACCATTCCCCAGGTTCGTGGAATGTATGAAGGGGACCGTTCTCGGAAAACCACTTTAGTGGAATATGGATTTCGCTTACCTTCAGCTTTGGATAACCGTCCTCTGAAGTTCGATGAATTTGAAGAATTGGTACCCCAAAGAGTATATATCAGTGCCACTCCTGGCCCTTATGAATTGGAACGTTGTCCTCAAATTGTGGAACAGATCATTAGACCTACTGGACTCCTCGATCCGGAGATTTTTGTACGACCTACAAAAGGACAGATCGATGATCTAGTAGGAGAAATCAATAAACGGATAGAACGAGATGAGCGAGTTTTAATCACTACCCTCACAAAGAAAATGGCTGAAGATCTTACAGACTATTTGAAAAACCTCAATATAGCTGTAAAATATCTTCATTCGGATATTACTACTTTAGACAGGGTCGAGATTTTACGAGAATTACGCTTAGGTGAAATCGATGTTGTCGTAGGTATTAACCTTTTGCGAGAAGGGTTAGACTTGCCTGAAGTATCTTTAGTGGCTATTTTAGATGCAGATAAAGAAGGTTTCTTACGGGCAGAACGTTCCTTAATTCAAACTATCGGCCGAGCAGCTCGTAATTCTAATGGCCAAGTGATTATGTATGCGGACCAAATAACCCGCTCTATGAAAGTTGCTATTGAGGAAACTGAACGAAGACGCTCTATCCAAAAAGCTTATAATGAAAAGATGGGAATAACTCCCCAAACTATCCGGAAAAAGATCTATGAAGGACCGGAAGCTACTAAAGTAGCAGAAAAGAAAGCAGCTTATGGTAGCAAGCTTTCGGGAGAAGAATTAGCAGAGCTTATCACTAACCTTGAAAAAGAAATGCGTTCAGCTGCAAAGGAGATGGATTTTGAGAGAGCAGCAGAAATCAGGGATGCTATTATAGAACTTAAAGGAGAAGAAAACAAATACAAACGGCCTTCTCAAACCCGCCGCCGCAAAAAATAACCGTGCCACGGGGACAGGTCAAATGGCACACCCCCCGTACCAGAGGGACAGGTCAAATGGCACGCCCCTATCATACCCCTATGGCATGCTGTGAAAGGACAAAGCCTAAGCTATTCCTAATACCAAACTCCAATACTCCAAAATTCCCAAACAGCAAAACTACGATACCAATAAACTCAAACAACCGAAGGAGGATTTATGTCACAAGAATATATTAAAGTACGAGGGGCCCGAGTCCATAATTTAAAGAGTATAGATGTAGATATTCCCAGAAATAAGCTGGTAGTGATCACTGGACTTTCTGGCTCGGGAAAATCCTCTTTGGCTTTTGATACAATATATGCAGAGGGGCAACGGCGCTATGTAGAATCCCTCTCTTCTTATGCCCGGATGTTTTTAGGGCAAATGGACAAGCCTGATGTAGATTATATCGAAGGTTTGTCTCCAGCTATTTCCATCGATCAAAAGACAACTAGTCGTAACCCCCGTTCTACAGTAGGAACAGTAACAGAGATTTATGATTATTTACGCTTACTATACGCTCGGATTGGGCATCCCCACTGTCCTAAATGTGGACGAGAGATTACCCAGCAAACTATCCAGCAGATGGTAGATCAGGTTATGACTTACCCTGAACGGACAAGGATCCAAATCTTATCCCCCCTAGTCAGAGGAAAGAAAGGTGAACATGTAAAAATCCTGGAAGAAGCCCGGAAAGCTGGTTATGTTCGAGTAAGGGTAGATGGGGAAAACCGCGATTTAAGTGAAGATATCAAATTAGACAAAAACAAAAAACATACTATTGAAGTAGTAATTGACCGAATTTCCATTAAACCTGAAAGCGCCACCCGTTTAACAGATTCTTTAGAGACAGCTCTAAAGCTTGGAGAAGGAAATGTTATTGTGGATGTTATCGGGGAACAAGAAATTCTCTTTAGCGAGAACTTTGCTTGTCCTGACTGTAATATTGCTTTGGAAGAAGTCTCTCCTAGACTTTTCTCCTTTAACAGTCCCTTTGGAGCTTGCCCCACCTGTACAGGCTTAGGTTCAAATTTGGAAATCGATGTAGATTTAATCATACCTAATAAAAAACTCTCCCTTAAGGAAGGAGCAATTGCCCCTTGGGCCAAATCCCAATCTAATTTCTATCCCGCTATGCTGGCGGCAGTAGCTGAGGTTCTAGGCTTTACTATGGACACCCCTCTAGAAGAGCTAACAGATAAACAATGGAAGGGACTTTTATACGGAACTAAAAAAACTATAACCTTTGAGTTTAGCAGCTTTTTTGATGATCGGCCTAAAGTTAGGAAAGGACCTTTTGAAGGGTTGATTCCTTATTTTGAGCGACGCTATAAAGAAACCACTTCCAATTATGTCAGAGGAGAATTTGAAGGGTATATGAATGAACGACCTTGCCCTGATTGTCAAGGAAAGCGCTTAAGACCAGAAGCTTTAGCAGTGAAAGTAGGAGACTTATCCATTGAGGAATTCACCCGTCTTCCTATTACTGATGCCCTAAAATTCATCAATCAGTTAGAACTTACAGAAAAAGAAGCAACTATTGCTCGTCAGATTCTCAAGGAAGTCAAAGATCGGCTTGGTTTTCTAATCAATGTAGGCTTAGATTACCTTACTCTTGATCGATCAGCAGGAACCTTATCTGGGGGAGAAGCTCAGCGAATTCGCTTAGCAACTCAGATCGGGTCTAGTTTAACAGGAGTACTTTATGTATTAGATGAGCCTAGTATTGGGCTCCATCAAAGGGATAACGAACGTCTTCTCTCTACCTTAAAAAACTTGCGAGACTTGGGAAATACCTTGCTAGTAGTGGAACATGACGAAGATACTATGCTGACAGCGGACCATATTGTAGATATCGGTCCTAAGGCTGGAGCTCATGGGGGCGAAGTTGTTGCTCAAGGAACTATAGAGGAGATCATAGCCAATGAAGGGTCTATAACAGGGCAATATCTAGCTGGTAAATTAAGAATACCCGTCCCTACTAAGCGACGTGAGCCAAATGACAAGTGGCTTACAGTGAAAGGTGCTCAGGAAAATAATTTGAAAAATATCGATGTTTCTATTCCTTTAGGGGTATTTAACGTAGTAACAGGTGTTTCTGGTTCGGGAAAAAGCACCTTGGTTAATGAGATAATTTATAAAACCCTGGCCACAGAACTTAATCGTGCCACCAAACTCCGTCCAGGTGCCCATGAAACTATAGAAGGATTAGAAAATCTGGATAAAGTAATCGATATTGACCAATCTCCTATCGGTCGTACACCTCGCTCTAACCCAGCCACTTACACTGGAGTATTTGACTATATTCGGGAACTTTTTGCCCAAACTCCTGAAGCAAAATTGCGAGGGTATAAACCAGGTAGATTTAGTTTTAATGTTAAAGGCGGCCGCTGTGAGGCTTGTAAAGGGGATGGCATTATCAAGATTGAGATGCATTTCCTTTCCGATGTCTATGTTCAATGTGAAGTTTGCCGGGGTAAACGTTATAACCGGGAGACCCAGGAAGTAAAATATAAAGGAAAAAGCATCGCCGATATTCTGGCTCTCACGGTGGATGAAGCCGTGGAGTTCTTCCAGGCAGTTCCTCGCATCCTTCGTAAAATGCAAACTCTTCAGGATGTAGGTTTAGGCTATATCCGGTTAGGCCAACCTGCCACTACTCTTTCTGGTGGGGAAGCCCAGCGAGTTAAACTAGCCACAGAACTAAGCCGCCGTAGCACAGGCAAAACCATCTATATCTTAGATGAGCCTACCACAGGCTTGCATATGGCTGATGTGGATCGTCTTCTCGATGTTCTCCATCGTCTAGTAGATGGAGGAGATACAGTTCTCGTTATCGAGCATAACCTAGATGTAATTAAAACCGCAGATTATATTATCGATCTTGGCCCCGTAGGGGGAGATAAGGGTGGTCAGGTGGTAGTCACCGGAACCCCTGAAGAAGTAGCCGCTTGCCCTGACTCTTATACGGGACAATTCTTAAAAAGATATCTAGAGTAGACAAACGAAAGCTCCACTTTTTCTTATCCATTATCGGCACCCTAAGGTGTTATAAGGTTAGAAACATAAGTGGAGCTTTTTCATACCATAGGGAATATTGAACACTAAGGAACCACTACCGAGACTTCATTGGCCCCGGAGTGTAGCTCATTATATAGAAGAGAGCGATTTACGCGGGGTGGGCGAATAAGGGAAGAAGTTGAAGCCACGTATAGCGAAGCCACAGGTTCACTTTAGGTACTACCCTTGGGTTCATCTTCGTAGTGGTAGAAA
>JAAZLD010000022.1 GCA_012799495.1 Desulfitobacterium sp.
CCTGCTTACTTTGCCTGATTTAATATTTTCTAAAAGTTCTTCAATTTCAGCCTTAACAAAAAAACTCTCCCTACCATTTGTTTTGGCAGGTGTGAGTTTATTGCTTTTGATCCAGTTTCGAGCTGTGGCCTTGGAAATGGATAAGATTGTACATACTTCATCAAGTGTTATATATTCTTCATCCTCTTGGAATAACTTTAATTGTTTCATTTTCTCCCCCAAATAAATCTATTCTCTAATTTTACTCCGTGCATATTCATTATAATTTACCGAATAGAAAAATGAAAGGAAGTAGCAAGTCCTATAGACAAGGCATAGTATGTACTATCTTTAGATAATAGGGGGGGAGCACTCAGATGGCATTAAATATTTTAGGCAATCAAAATTTGCTCACCGGTATTGCGATTGTTGTAGTTATCATTCTCTTGCTCATCGCCTTAGGAATCGTATTCTAAATCTACTCTAAGTTAATTTACTCGAGGAGGTAAAAGTATGTTTGGTTCATTATTTTCCCCTGTTCGTTGTTCTTCAGGAGCAGCAATAATAGCCATCGCTATTTTGATCCTCGTTGCCTTAGCAGTTATCTTCTAAGGAAAATAAGTTTTTGATTCATTGGCCGGGAAATTGCCCGGCCTGTTTATTATCTATTGCTCCTTTATAGTCTTTACCCAGTGTTTAACGAGTTCAGGATGTCCAGCAAAATTAAGATGAAGAAAAGACCCTACCACATTATCACAGGCATAACCATCTCGACGAAGGGGTTTGCCTCCTTTTTGCAATTCAAAGGCTGAACATTCCTCCACCTTTAATGTTGCCTTAGAGTAGTGAAATTCATGGCCAAAAACCCTACTACCTGCTGGGCTTAGAAAGTTATCCTGTAAGAAAACTCCTTCCCTATAACCCATCCCATGCAATTTTTTAGTAATCTCAGATTCTAAAGGTATGATACCTGCCATAGGGTATGTATTGCCGGCAAGATCTGTAAAGGAATCCCCTAAGTACAGATACCCTCCACATTCCGCATAAATACTCTTCCCTGAACGGCTAAATTCCCGTAAGGACTCGAGAAATCGATGATTGCTACTGAGGGTTTCTAAGTGTAACTCCAGAAAACCCCCTCCGATGAAAAGGGCATCTAAATCCTTTGGAAGGGCGTCATCTTTCAGGGGACTAAAAGGAATGATAGTAAAGCCTTCTTTTTGCAGAGCCTCTATGGCATCTGGATAATAAAAAGAAAAAGCTTCATCCCAAGCTAATCCCAAACGGAGTGTGGGGTAAGGTTTTTCTTTTATTAACCCTTCTGCTAAGTCTTTGACCAATTCTTGTCCAGGCATAAGTTCATCTACTGTTATTCCCTCTACTCTATCTTCGGAATAATTTTCCGAATTACGACAGCTTTCTTCCATTATCTGCCGGATTCTTTGCAAGTCTATATAATCAGTGATAATTCTGTTTAACTCTTGCCAGTATTCCTCCCTTAGGGCTCTTTCATGTGTAGGTATCAGTCCTAAGTGGCGTTCCGGGAGGCGGATGTTTTCTTCTACTGGTAACGCTCCTATGATAGGAACTTGGATCTCCTCAAGGGCATCACGAAATAATTCTTCTTGAGCTGAGGATTTTACTCGGTTAAGAATAACTCCAGAGATAAAAATATCTGGATCAAAAGTGGCATATCCATGGACCAAGGCAGCTATACTACGGGACATGTTGGCTGCGTTAACTATTAGGACCACTGGCACCTTGAGAAGTTTGGCAATATCACCGCTACTGCCGAAACCCTTTGCTCCCGATACTCCGTCAAATAACCCCATGACCCCTTCAATAATAGCATAGTGGTCTTGGGATTTTTCTTGAAATAGAGATATTAAACGCTCCCTCAAAAGCCAGCGATCCAAATTATAAGAAGGACGACTTGTAGCTAAGTGATGGTAAGTAGGATCAATATAATCAGGCCCTACTTTAAACCCCTGGATAGGCAGTCCTTGATTACACAAGGCTGCTATAATTCCTGTTGCTAAGGTAGTTTTACCTACTCCACTATGGGTTCCGGCAATCATAAGTCTGGGGATTCCTTGGAACATATCTGTCAACCTTTCATCAATCCCATAATACTGCGAATTTTTGTCATATCTACGCTATTTTTTACCCAATCTGCCAGCTGATTAAAGTACTGCTCTTTCGTGGTAGAATTCTCTTCCGGGACATTAAATTGGCAATATGGCACTACTCCCACCACAGGTATGCCGGTCCTTTCTTCAATAAAATCCAAAGCTGGCTGCAATAGCTTTATATCACCGCGGAATTTATTAAAGATAATCCCTTTGACTAATTCCCGTTCGTCAGGATCTAAAAGTTCCAAAGTACCTACTACCGCTGCTAGAGCGCCACCCCGATCAATATCTGCAATCAGGATAACTGGAGCATTAATCTCTTTGGCTACACGCATATTAACTATGTCATTAGCCTTAAGATTAACCTCTGCAGGACTTCCTGCTCCTTCTATGATCAGGATTTCATTTTCTTCTAGAAGTTCGTAGAGCGCTTTTTCCACTATGGGCCAGGTTTTTCTTTGATAATCACCATGGTATTTCATAGCGGAAAGATTTCCTTGAGTTTCCCCCATGATAATTACTTCAGATCCGGTATGGCCTGTTGGTTTTAAAAATATAGGATTCATCCTCACATCAGGTTCTAGACCTGCAGCCTTGGCTTGTAACACTTGAGTAGTGCTCATTTCCTCACCAGTCTTTATGATATAGGAATTAGAGGCCATATTTTGGGCTTTAAAAGGTGCTACCTTATATCCCTCCTGGTTTAAAATTCGACAAAAAGCAGTAGCTAGAATACTCTTCCCTACACTGGAGGATGTTCCTTGAAACATAAGTGATATCCCACAATTTTTGGGACCTCTTGAATTTTCCATTCTGTGACCTCCCATACTACAATTTTTTATATAGTATCAATTTACTTTTATAAATACCTAAGCCAACTCATCCTCATAAGGTAGATTTGATTAGCCAAGGAGCGTTTTCACTTCCTGGGCGACTCTTTTCTTGACCCTAAATAAGTGATATTGCTAGTAAGGACTTCGGGGTGACGGGCTAATCAATATCCCCTTACTCAAATCAAGTCTAGCAGGATTTCAATGCGACTAGTTAGTAAAATCCTATATCTCTCTGTTTACCGCCATATAGATCAAAGCATTGATGGTTGTGGCTGCTAAAGGGCTACCTCCCCTACTTCCCAGCACTGTAACTGAGGGTATGTCCTGATATTTTTCCCAGAGGATTTCTTTGGACTCACTGGCTCCCACAAAACCTACTGGGATACCTACGATCAAAGCCGGTTTCGTCTCGGGGTCTTTTGCTAAATCTAATACTTCTACTAAGGCAGTAGGGGCATTACCAATAGCTACAATTGAGCCTTTAAGATATTCTTTATTTGCCCGTATGGCAGCCATAGAACGAGTGATACCCCACTCTTTAGCTTGAGAAGGAACATTAGGATCCCCTAGAAAACAGTGAGCTTTCCCTCCCAGTTCTGCAAGTCTTGCTTTTGCTATCCCTGCCCTTACCATTTCCACATCGGTAATAACTGATGCTCCATTTTTTAGGGCTTTTAGACCAGCTTCAATAGCCTGGGGATGAATACGAATCATAGATTCCAAAGAGGGGTCACCACTGGTATGGACTATCCTTTCCACAATCTTTTTTTCTTGCTCATTCCATGGGAGTTGGAGAAGGCCTTCAATTATCCCCATGCTCTCCCTTTCAATAGCCGCAGGATCTGTTATAAACTCATACATTCTCTATTGCCTCCTTGATTCTGGTACAAGCCAGTTGCGCAATAGCATCATCGGATCCTAATTCTCTTGTAAAGATGATCTCTACATCAGGATACTTTTCCCTAATTTCCCGAACTTCCTCATGGATATCTATAGCCACATGGATGCCGCGGAAGAGAAACAATGGCATAACAACGATTCTTTTAGCTCCAGCGTTGATTTTTTCCATGACACCTTCAGGTAAATTGGGAACCTGATGATCCATGAAAACAGGAGTTACATTTTTCCCTAGGATCTTACTTACCTTTTTAGCTACTTCCACCAAACCTTGATTAGCTTCACTACGGCGACTGCCATGACCTAAAAGAAGATATTCAGTATTCAAGACTTCTCTCCACCTCTCGCACAAAATTCTCTAGAGCCTTCTGTAATTCTATTTCTGGAGGCTCTTTCCCAATACAGATTTTTGCTCCAGAGTCGATATTTTCATCTAAGATATTTCCAATACTTCCGCAGCCCCTTACTTTCCCCAATCCATTCTGAACTTCCACTTGCGGACGCTGCCAAATAATAATAG
>JAAZLD010000183.1 GCA_012799495.1 Desulfitobacterium sp.
AAAAAGCAAGGTAATCAAAAGGAGAACTACCGCACCTAAACCGCTAAGATAGCGGAAGCGTCCCAAAATCCGATAATCCCGTAGGGCATAAAGAACAATATAATAGATCAATAGACCTAAACAAGCCCAATGAAACTGCTTGATAGCAGAGTTCGGCCAGATCCTAGTAATAAAAATTAGTCCAATGACTAAAAGCAATTGAACAGTTGGTAATAAGTATGGATCTCCTTTATAAGTTACAAGGTTTTCTAAAGTAGCCCCTATGAGGAGCAAAATAGTAAAAACACCTGCTTGCCAAAGGATTTCTTGATTAGCTATTCCTTCCCAAACTAAAATACCCAGTCCCAACCATAAAGTTGCGATTATGATGAGACGTAATAACCAGACCTTCTTCATCCTGTCACTCCGTTATACAGCACAAAGCTGTAAAGTTATCTGGAGCACCTCGCTGGATGATCAGCTTTTTTAGATTCTCTAGGCGCTCCTCCCAGGAACAGCTCTTTTTAAACTCCTCAACAATTTCTTGTAAATTTACAACATTGGAGACTCCATCGGTACATAAAAAAAATACATCACCAGGTTGGTAATCGATAATTTTAGTATCTACATTCAAATTCCAATCTGCACCTAATGCTCGCAAAAGCATATGGCGTTTAGGGTGAACCTCTGCCTCCTCATGGGAGATTTCTCCTAAACGCAATAATTCATTAACCAAAGAATGGTCTTGGGTAAGTTGATGCAATTCATTTTCTCGCCAGAGATAAGCTCGGCTATCTCCCACATGGGCTAAAACAACTTGCTTTTCCCGAAATACTAGTACCGTGAAGGTAGTCCCCATTCCCTCAGTATCAGGATTGCGGGTGGAGCTTTCAAAAACCTCCCGGTTAGCTTGAAGCAAAATCTTTTTAACAAAGCTTTCCAGCTCCTCCCCCACTCTTTCCTTTAGGGTCGGAGCTTCCTTTTTTAATTCTTCCACTGCAATTCGAGCGGCTACTTCTCCTGCAAGATGGCCTCCCATTCCATCAGCCACTGCATACACTCCATATTCTGGGAGGATGAGGTAAGCATCCTCATTATTTTTACGAACACAACCTGTTTCGCTAAAGCTTAGAACTTTCATCTTGCCACCTCGAGTATTGAAAGGTAATACTTCCAATTTTCACATAATCTCCTGTAACCAGCTGGACTGTAGAGTTGATCCTTTCCCCATTAACCCATGTTCCATTAGTGCTACCTAAGTCCTCAATAATCGTAACTCCTTTACGATGAACTAAACAAGCATGATCCATGGAAGCATAGTGATCAGCTAATACAATATCGTTATTTTTCCCTCGACCTAAGGTTAAGCCCTTATGATCAATACGAAAAACCCGGCCTTTTGTTAAAAGTTCTCCTCCTGTGAGAACCTCCAAGCACCCATAATCATTCCCCTCTTTGGGTGCACCTTTTAGACGCATATCAGCCAGTAAAGCCGTAAGGATCCGAAAAAGGAAAAGGTAAATCAGAAGGATAAATATTATTCTGCCCAGAACTACAATCCCCTGCATAAAAACCTCCATATTGCCAAAACTTTTCCTAACCTGTCAACAGTCTATTCATGACGTAGTATTAACACTGTTTGACCCATTTTTATACGATCCCCTAAGGAAATCCTTTCTCTTGTAATGGGTTGACCATTAAGGAAAGTGCCATTGGTACTACCTAAATCATCGATAATCCAATCTTTTCCCTCTCTCCTTACTCTTAAATGTCTACGGGAAACCTCCGGATCCCGAACTACAATTTCACACTGACTATGACGGCCAATATGGTAGGAATCCTCTTCTAAAGGGAAAGTTTTCCCAGCATCAGGACCTAAAATAACTTCGAGAATATAATTAATTCTCCTGCCACTTGAGTCTAAATTTAAGAATTCTGTAAGTTCTTCCTCGAAATTATCATTTTGGCCATTATATTCCTCTTCTTCCTCGTCTCCCCAAGTCACTTCGATAGAGTCATCAAAATCCACCTCGATAAACATCTCC
This sequence comes from Desulfitobacterium sp., assembly GCA_012799495.1. Lineage (GTDB taxonomy): Bacteria > Bacillota > Desulfitobacteriia > Desulfitobacteriales > Desulfitobacteriaceae > Desulfitobacterium. Next base: position 2,025 of record JAAZLD010000183.1, read on the forward strand.
CGAGGTTTTACCGTATCATCAGAATGAAGTTCAATAGAGGGTTTACTCAAGAAAGTAAAGCCATTTTTAGTTCCCTCAGCATATAAGTATTTGGACAACTCTACTAAGAAAGCATCACCAAAGCTAGCAAAAGAACCCCAGTCTCTCGAGTGAAGATAAACCCTATAGACATTAGGGACATAAACTTGAGAAATACTGATCTGTTTATTCTTTAACATAACTCTTACTAGTTCTTTGGCCAGTTCGACAGGTTGCAGTCGTGCCTTACTATTCTTTTTAAATAAGCCCGTAAAGAGGCTTTCGGCAACTTCTTCAAAGCGGGCTAATAAACTCATTTTATTCACACTCCATTTGCCTTCTCAACTGACCACAAGCCCCATTAATATCTGTTCCTTTTTCTTCTCGGATGGTTACAGAAATGCCCATTTTTTCTAAGACCTGACCATAAGTCTCGATTTCCTTATCCTTTGGCCTCTCCATTCCAGTTTCCGCTACGGGATTAACTGGAATAAGGTTTACATGAGCCAACTGACCTTTTAGGAGTTTCCCTACTTCTTCAGCAGCCTTTTGATGAGCCTGATCTGCAATTAAAGCTATTTCATATGTTATCCGGCGATTAGTTATCTCCGTGTATTCTTGACAGGCACTCATCAATTCAGCCAAGGGATAACGTCTATTCATGGGGACCAGCTCATTTCTTTGTCTGTCATTACCACTATGCAAAGAAACGGCAAGACCTACTTGGGGATTATCTACAGCCAATTGTCGAATTTTTGGCGCTACACCACTGGTGGAAATAGTCATGCGGCGCATGCCGATTCCTTGACCTTTGGCATGGTTCAGGAGCTGAATAGCCTTAAGTACCTTTTCATAGTTCAAGAGAGGCTCTCCCATACCCATAAAAACCACATTGGTAACATGGAAATCCGGATCTTCCTGGATCATAGCATAGGTAATATCTAAAACTTGCCCTACTATTTCTCCAGTACTTAAATTGCGTTTTAAGCCTGTAATTCCCGTAGCACAAAATGCACAACCAACTGCACAGCCTATTTGGGTAGAGACACAGATTGTCCGACGATCCCGACTTTTTTCCCGATCATAATCCATAAGGACGCTTTCGATAGTTTCACCATCATGACAGCGGAACAGGAATTTCCGGGTGCCATCCCGAGATATTTCTACCTTCAGCAAGGTTAGAGGCTCAAGAATCAGAACCTGGGCTAATTTTTGACGTTCAGCCTTCCCGATATTGGTCATCTCATTCCAGCTTTGGACAGCTTTTTTCTGTACCCAATGAAAGAGTTGACCTCCCCGAAATCTAGGCAATCCTAATTCCGAGCAAATTTGGTTTAATTCTTCAAGTTCAAGATCACGACAATCCATTCT
>JAAZLD010000184.1 GCA_012799495.1 Desulfitobacterium sp.
CATTGCGTCAGAGATGAGAGCTCCGATAGTCTCATCACCTGCAGAGATGGAAGCTACTTGAGCAATGGCTTCTTTGCTATCAACAGTTTTAGCATTTGTTTTAATATCATTGACAACTGCCTCAACAGCCACTTCAATTCCCCGTTTGAGACCCATGGGGTTAGCACCAGCTGCAACGTTTTTAAAACCTTCCCGGATAATTGCATTAGCCAAAACAGTAGCTGTGGTAGTTCCGTCACCAGCTACATCGTTAGTTTTAGTTGCAACTTCTTTAACCAATTGGGCTCCCATATTTTCGAAAGCGTCTTCTAATTCGATTTCTCGAGCGATGGTAACACCATCATTAGTAATCAATGGAGCACCGAATTTTTTATCTAATACTACGTTACGGCCTTTAGGTCCAAGGGTAATACGGACAGCGTCAGCCAAAGCATTAACACCACGCTCTAATGCACGGCGAGCTTCCTCATTAAAGATGATTTGTTTTGCCACCTTATAGTTCCTCCTTAACAATCTTAGATTAGATTTAAGTTCCTAGATTTAAGTTCTTAGATTCCGCTTCTTAAATTTAAGTTCCGCAGGATATCTAAATTTTAAATAAGTATATGATAGCGAATATAATAAGAGTTTTTTAACTGAACAATCAAAAGGAGTAAATTAAGATCTTAATCGTATCTTAAAATTGTCTAGTTATTATTTAGCCCATAATTGCTAAAATATCGCTTTCTCTAAGGATAAGGTACTCTTCGCCATCCAGTTTGATTTCTGTACCGGCATATTTGGAGTAAATTACCCGGTCGCCTACTTTTACATCTAAAGCGACTCTTTCTCCCTTTTCAACTTTGCCGGGGCCAACTGCAACGACTTGTCCTTCTTGTGGCTTTTCTTTAGCGGTATCCGGCATAATAATTCCGCTTTTTGTTTTTTCTTCCATAGGTAGTGCTTTGACTACAACCCGATCTGCTAGAGGTTTGATGTTCATTGAAGAAAGTCCCTCCTTAAAAGTCTTTCAAAATTTTTTGTTAGCACTCAACCCACTTGAGTGCTAACACTCAAATATAATAATATGCAAGGAAGATAAAGAAATCAAATCCTGTCAGAAGTGCTCACGTGTAGTTTAATGGTCAAAATCTCAGATTTCCTTCGATTTTCTCCATCTTATTGCATCACTCGTAAATTGACAGATTCTCTTCTTTTACTTGCATTCACTTCATATATTTACCAAGTCCCAGGGGGTTTATTCATACTCTCCTAAAATTTTCTATCCTGGTTGGTAATCTAATTAGGACCCTTCTTTGCAAAGCCCATTTTATAATAATGTTCCTTTAATTCAGTTAACCAAGGTTCGAGAGTCTCCTCTACCAAGGGATTTTCTAGGTTTAGCAAGTAGATCTTCGTTTTGCCAATTTTTAAACTAGAATCAGCATATTCTTGCTCCCAAAGGATATTCTCTTTTAAGCCATAGCGGATCCACTCTTTAACCTGAGGAATTGTTATTCCTAATTGTTCTGAAAGAGCTGTTCTAGCTTTAGTAGAAGCTATATAGGACATATTCAATTGGAGTTTAGCAAGAATTTGGATCCCTTGTTTTAAATCCTTTAAGACATCATATTCTAATTGTTTATCTTTCATAAGGAATTCCCTGAGGAAGTTTTCAGTGTCACAAAAATGACTAAGATTTTGGTGGATACTACCGTCTACCCCGATGATTTTCACCTCTTTGCCCCAGGCCCGTATTTTTCGAACTAGAGGTAAAAAATCTCCATCTCCTGTTAAGAGAAGGACCATATCGAAGGTAAAGGTCCGGGTTAACAAAATCTCTTGGGCCTCTAAGATCAACTCCATATCTGCAGCATTTTTTCTATTTTCAGTACTAGCATAGTTGTTTTTTCCGTATACATGTCGAGTAAATACTAAAGTCTTTTCAAAGGAAGTCTGGGTGCGCCAAAATTCCTCCCGATCAAAATTTGCATAAAGGTATATAGCTGACAGGGTATAGTTCTCTTTCTTAGCATAATTTTGAATTGACTCCATGAGATTTTCAGGAGTCAGTTCATAACCTTGCTCGAAAAGTCCTGTCCAGATATTTTCATAATCCACAAAAACTATAACTCGCAAAAAATCACCCCGCTTCCATTCCTTAGTATAATGTACGAAAAGAAATGGACCGGGGTGACAAGCTCTCGCTAATTTTTTGAAAATTATAATGAAATAATTAATTTTTTATAAAATGGATTGAACTACTCTTTCTATTAAGATTTATGATGATCATGGTTATGACAGTGGTGGTGCCCTTGATGATCTTCGTGACCATGATGATGGTCATGATGATGGTCATGATGATGGTGATGAAGGTGCTTATTACTAGCACACTCACTAGCTTCCCCTTTTAGGATCTCTATACCATGGGGTAAAGCTGGTGCTATGGCATTCCAACACTCTTTAACTGCTTTAGGAGAGCCAGGCATATTGATGATTAAGGTCTTTTTCCTTAAAGCGGCCACTGCCCTACTTAGCATCCCCATAGGTGTAACTTTAAGGCTTTCATAACGCATAACTTCGGCAATTCCTGGGGCCATACGCTCTGCCACAGCTATGGTAGCTTCTGGGGTAACATCCCTAGGGGAAAAGCCTGTTCCTCCTGTTGTTAAGAGTAAATCTACCTCACCTTCGTCTGCCCATTGACTCATGGTGTCCGCTAGAACTTTTAGGTCATCAGGTAAAATAGCGTATTTAACAACTTCTCCATTAATCCCTTTGACCAATTCTTTTAAAGCCTCACCTGAGCGATCTTCTCGCTCACCTTGGGATCCTTTATCACTGGCTGTAATGATCCCTACCTTTATCATTATTCTACCACCTCTACAGTGTCCCCTACTTTGATAGGTCCTCCTTCTAACACGCGAATAAAGATTCCCTCTTTCGGCATGACACAATCTCCTGCTTGATAGTAAATAGCACAGCGAGTATGGCATTCTTTTCCTATTTGGGTTACTTCTCCTAAGCCTTTTTCTCCTATTTTAATCTTTGTTCCTAGAGGCAAGCTAATGAGATCGATTCCCTCTGTAGTTAAGTTTTCAGCAAAATCTCCAGGGCCTACATCTAAGCCCATTTCCTGCATTTTCTCAATGCTTTCTAGAGCTAATAGACTTACCTGGCGATGCCAATCCCCTCCGTGAGCATCTCCTTCAATACCGAAATTGGCTTTGAGGTTTGCTTCATTGACGTTTTTCTTCCGCATTCCTTTTTTCTCACTGGTACATACTGCAACTATTTTGCCCATTTTATTTCCCCCTCAAGTTTTA
>JAAZLD010000185.1 GCA_012799495.1 Desulfitobacterium sp.
CTTTCTGCAGCTTCCAATCCTAATTCATTAGAATCATCTCTAGTATCACTAAGTTCTAGTGAAGCGATTACACCGGAAGAGCGTAATGAAATGGAAACTCTCGTTCTAAATTTTACTGAAAAGTATTATACTTATTCCCTAGAAACTTATATAGCTGATGGTGAGAAGCTCCTCCCCCTCTTGACTCATGACTACCAAGCTGATTATCTCGATTCCTTGACCAAAAGTTATAATGCAGCACAAGTTAGTAATGCCAATTCTACAGTTACAAATGCAATGATCATTTATTGTGAAAAGGTAACTCCTGACCAAGGAATAGCTAAAGTCCAGTTCCAAGCTAATGTTCTTACCCATCAAGTTGAGACCGTCAATCGGTATAATATAACCTTGGAATTAAAGAAAGAAGAAAACCAATGGCGGATTCAGAATATAGTTGATGAAGATCCAGTGGCTTTCTCAAATCTAGAGAAATTGCTATAAAAGCAGCCTTCTCGCAATCTAACATTGTTTCAAAGAATAATATTGCCTTAAGAAAGGCTTTAATAGTGCTAATAATCTAATCAAATAAATAACTCCTGGTAGCGTGTCAAAGACAGATCACACTTCCCAGGAGTTTTTTATTTGAGGAGTTTTCTTTATTTATATCTAGAACTTTTTCATAAGACATTAAGTCTAGGAATTAAAAGTGCTCTGAGTGAACCCACCGATTTCTAGGGAAGCTTCCTCCCACAAAGCTTTATAAACTCCATTTTGCTGGAGCAAATCTTCATGGGTTCCTCTTTCTGCAAGTCTGCCATGGTCCAAGACCAAAATCTCATCCAGCTCCCTTAAAGTTTCTAGATGGTGAGCAATAATTAGAACTGTTTTGTCCTTTAATCTTTCCAGACATCTTTGAATCAGTTCTTTTTCCAGGAGAGGATCCAGACCACTTGTTGCCTCATCAAAAATAACTATGGGAGCATCTTTCAGAAGCATCCGAGCGATAGCTAAACGCTGCTGTTGTCCCCCCGAGAGGAGCATACCGCTCTCCCCAATTAGAGTATCATACCCCTGAGGCAAGTTAATGATATCCTCATGGATCTGGGCTATCTTAGCACTGGCAGACAATTCCTCATCTGTCCCGTCAATCTTGGCCACCAAAAGATTCTCCCGGATTGTGGCATGAAAAAGGTGGGACTTTTTACTTACTACATTAAAAAATTCTCTTAATCTTTCCGGAGGTATTTCAGCAATATTAAATCCATCTAGGTAAATATCTCCTTTTTCCTGTTTTGCAAAACCTAAAAGAAGATTCACTAGAGTACTTTTACCTACTCCACTTTTGCCCACAATCCCTACCTTCTTACCCTGAGGAATTGAGAAAGAAAGTTCTTCTAAGACCCATGGTTCATCTTGGTTATAGCGAAAGCTTACCCTTTTAAATTCTACTTGGCCATTGATGGGGGGAATCTCCTGGAGATAGTAGTTCTTCTTTTTCTCCTCTTCCTCTTCTCTTATTTCTTGCCCTTTTTGGATTAAGGTATGAAGGCGTTCCCCAGCAACTTGAGTTTCTTCTACATAGTGCTGGCTAGTTGGCAATGGAGCAACTGCTTCAAAGCTACTTAAGACCCCTAAGGCTAACATACCCAGGTAAATTCCGTCTAATCTCCCTTCTTGAACTAGGAGCACTCCCCAAGCTACTACTGCCAACATACCTAAATTAGATATTACTCCCACTAAAGCATTGGTAAAGCCTGTAATTTTGGCATTTTTTCGATCAGAAGCACTCAACTGTTCTTGAGCCTTTGTAACACCTTCAAGGACCTTTTTAGTTTGGGAAAAAGCAAGGATTTCCGTCATTCCCTGGAGAGCATCTAGGATAGCTGTATGGAGGGCACCTTTGCCCTTAACTCGCATAGCCCCCACATTTCGGCCTAATAACCTAACTACCCAGGGAAGTAGGAGACCAATAGCTAAAAATGCCCCTGCCAGAATATAAGCAAAGCCCTGATCATATTTTCCCAGGAAAACCCCGTACCCTAGTAAAACTACAATAGCAACTAAAGGTGGGAGTAAAACCTTGAGAAAAAGGTTTTGCAGGGATTCCACATCTCCGATGATTCTACTTAAGAGATCTCCGCTCCGAAAAGATCTCAGGGAAGAACCTATGGGCTCTATCCCTTCATATATCATAACTCGCAGCCGACTTAGGATCCGAAAAGTTACATCATGGGATATCAACCGTTCAAAATAACGAAAAACTGCTCTAGATATTCCAAAAAAGCGAACCCCCACAATAGTGAGAGTTAACTCCATAATATGAGGTTGTAAAGCTGCTCGAGCTAAAAGATAGGAAGAAGTAGCCATTAAGCCAATATGGCTAGAAACAGTCAGAGCACTTAAGAGGAGAGCTAAAGCGGCTCGCCGCCAGAGGGGAGTGAGCTCTTTGATTAACCACCAGGTGTTTTTCATAGGCCCTCCCTCCCCTTTGATTTCATATTTTCATCGGAATTTACATTTTCATTGGAAGTTGCATTTTCATTGGAATTTGCATTTTCATTAGAATTTATATCCCCAGTAGAATTTAGATTCTCGTAAGAATGATTCCCGCTAGAATTTGAATTAGAACTTAAATTTCCTCCAGAATTGCTACTTCCATAAGAATTTAGATAACGGGTGTACAAACCTTCTTTCTGGGCCAACTCCTGAGGAGTGCCCTCCTCAATAATTTTTCCCTCGGCAAGGACAATAAGGCGATCCGCCTGGAAAGTTGTTCTCATCCGGTGAGTAGTAAATATCACTGTCCGCCTCTGAGTAAGAACTCTCAAAACCTCCAGAAGTTCTCCTTCATTTTCCATATCTAACCCACTGGTTATTTCATCTAAAAGGAGAATGGGAGCATCTTTTAGAAAGGCTCGGGCAATAGCCAACCGCTGAGCTTGACCATCACTCAAGCGGGTACCCCCTTCCCCTATTCTAGTTTTATAACCTTGAGGTAGCTGAACTATAAAATCATGGATTAAAGCTTCCTTACAGGCTTTTTCTACTTCTGAAAAATCCCCTTCCTCTTTCCCAAAACGGACATTCTCCAAAATACTCCCCGCAAAGAGATAAGGCTTTTGAGGTACATAGGAAATATACTTTCGCCAAACCTCAGGAGGAATTTCCTGCAAAGGAACACCTAAAACTTTTATTTCACCCTTTGTCGGGGAGATAAATCCTAGAATTAAATTGAGAATAGAGGTTTTTCCTGCTCCACTAGGACCTACTAGGGCTATTTTTTCTCCCTGATGAATAATTAGGTCCATATTATCAAGGATAATATTTCCATCATCAATATAGCGTAGTTCTACTTTTTCCAGAGCTAAAAGTGGTTGGCTAGAATTTTCAAGTTCGATTTCAACTTCCCTTGTCCTTTGCTTTTCCGTGCCGCTTAGCTCATCAAAACTTCCTCCGCCTATGTTCTCAACCACATGGAGATTTTCTTCCAAAGACAATACTTCAAATATCCGCTGAGCAGCATTTTCCCCGGACATTTTGGCATGAAAATGTAAGCCTAAGTTCCGCATAGGTAAATAAAACTCTGGGGCTAAGATCAAAACAAATAAAGCATCTCCATAAGGTATTCCCCCATTAAGCAAACGCAAACCTAAAGCCACAGCAATTACTGCTGTACTAATCATACCCATAAATTCCAATACGAAAGCTGACAAAAAGGCCACCATCTGAACACTCAAAGTAGTTTTGCGAAAGGTATCTGTCACCCGAGCAATAACCGCACTTTGATCCTTACTGCGACCAAAGATTTTCAAAGTAGTCAAACCTTGGAGGATATCTAAAAAGTGAGCACTTAAAAAGCTCAGAACCTTCCACTGTCTCCGGGATTTCTCCTCAGCCAACTTACCGATCAGGATCATGAAAAAAGGAATTAAAGGGCCAGTTATAACTAAGATTAAAGTTGATTTAAAATCCTGTGGGAGAACAAAAGCCAAAGTTAAAAGAGGTATAAGAACTGCTAATAGCAATTGGGGAAGATAACGGGCGAAATAATCATCTAAAGCTTCGATGCCTTCAATAGCGGTATTTAATAATTCCCCTGCTCTTTCCCCTTGAACATAAATAGGTCCTAGTGCAAAAAGCTTATGGATCAATTTTTGGCGTAACCTTTCTTTGACCCGGATAGCCGTTTCTCGAGCGGTAATTTCACTAAAATATTGAAATAATCCTCTAAGGAGGATAATTCCTAGGATAATCAATAGCTTATTTTGGACCTCTTGCAAGGTAGCCCCTTCTAAAAAGACCAGGGCAATTATCTGGGCTAAATACCAAGCTTGGGCGATGGTCAAGAGGGCAATAAAGACACCCCAAGCCACCGTCCCTAAAAGATAACCTCGAACCCTTTTTCCTTCCTGCAACAAATTTCTGTCAATCATACCACAAAAGGGGCAAGATAATTCTTGCCCCATCCTCCTCTAGAGAATATTAGTAATGAATATCCCTGGCGGTAACGCGCTTCCGGAAAACCCAGTAGGTCCAAGCTTGATAAGCTAACACTACTGGGACTAAAGTTAAGGCCACTATACTCATAATCTTTAAAGTATAAGGACTTGAAGAAGCATTATAAATGTGGAGACTCCATTCAGGGTTCAAGCTGGAAACCATAACTCTGGGGAAAAGTCCCAAGAACACCGAGGCTACCAAGGTTACGATGGTTAAGCTACTAGTGATAAAGGCTTTACCACTTTGCTCTTTCATAACTAATACCAAAGTAAGAATGGCCGCAAGGGCGCATAAGCCTAGAGCAACTGTCGCCAGGGTGCTGGAAAATAGATCTGTTTGGAAGAAGGTCAAGATAGCCAAGACCACTAATACTAGCACTGCTGTTGGGCTTAAGCCTTTGGCAAAGTACCAAGATCTTTGGAGTAAAGCTCCCTCAGTTTTTAAAGTTAGGTATAATGCCCCATGGAGAGCAAATAAAACTAAAGTTGCTAATCCCCCTGTTAGAGCATAAGGAGATAATAAGTCAAAGAATGTACCTACATATTGCATATTAGCGTCAATGGGTACCCCTCTTAGGAGATTGGTCACAGCTACTCCCCAAAGAATTGCTGAGAGAAAACTACCTAAGAACAAAGCTCCATCCCAAGTTTTTCGCCAGGAGGGTGCTCGGTTACTGCTACGAAACTCAAAGGATACCCCCCGAATGATTAAAGCAAAGAGGATCAGAAACATAGCTAAGTAAAAACCACTAAATAAAGTTGCATACCAATTAGGAAATGCAGCAAAAATCGCTCCCCCGGCAGTAATCAACCATACTTCATTACCATCCCACACAGGTCCAATAGTATTGATAATTACTCGCCGTTCCACATCATCTTTCCCGATGAAAGGTAGGAGAATTCCCACACCATAATCAAAGCCCTCAAAGAAGAAGAATCCCGCAAAAAGAACTCCGATGAGAATAAACCATAAAATATTTAGGTCCACAATGATGCCCCCTTCCCAACATCAGTTGAAGATTCAATGGTTTCATCAACAGGCCCCTGCTTGGCAAACTTGAACATGAGATAAGCACAAACTATTGCCAAAACTGCATAAATCAAAGTGAAGCCGATTAATGTTATCCAGAGAGAAGTTGAATTGACCGCTGTGGAAACTCCTTCCGAAGTCTTTTGGAGCCCAAAGACGATCCAAGGCTGGCGACCTGTTTCCGTTAAGAACCAACCAGTTAGGTTAGCAATATAAGGTAGTGGAATCATCCAAGGTAAGATTCTTAAGAACCAAGATGTTTCTGCATATTTATTACGCCAATAGAGGAATCCCCCTAATAAAGCCAAAGCAGCCATCAGGGTACCTGCTCCCACCATTATGCGAAAAGCCCAGAATAAAGGAGTGACTGGGGGGATGTAATTCCCTTCTCCATATTGAGCCACCGCTTCTTCTTGAAGCTCATTGATCCCCTTAACTTCCGCACTAAAGTTATTATAAGACATAAAGCTCAGTACACCGGGTACTTTTATCTCAAAGGTATTCGTATTATTCTCTTGATCCACAATAGCAAAAACATTAAAACCTGCTGGTCCTTCTGTTTCCCAATGAGCTTCAGCTGCAGCCATTTTCATAGGCTGAGTCTCAACAAGGTATTGCCCTTGAAAGTGACCCATACCGCTAACACCTAATACACTAATAATTCCAAAGATCAAAGCAATTTTAGTGGAACGTAAAAATAGATCCACATGTTGTTTCTTATATAGATGATAAGCGCTAATACCTAAGACAAAGAAAGCTGCTGTTGTAAATCCTGCCAGAACTGTGTGAGGAAATTGATAGAAAACATGTTTATTAGTAATTAGTGCAAAAAAGTCTACCATCTCCGCCCGACCATTCCGTAGAACATAGCCAACAGGTTCATGCATAAAGGAGTTGGCGATAAGAATCCATAAGGCCGATAAATTACTAGCAATAGCTACCATCCAGATACAAAATAAATGAACCTTTTTGGGTAGTCTATCCCAACCAAAGACCCAGATCCCGATAAATGTAGATTCAATAAAAAACGCTAATAGGGCCTCGATAGCTAAAGGGGCTCCGAAGATATCACCCATAAACCGAGAGTACTCAGACCAGTTCATACCGAATTGGAATTCTTGAACTAGCCCTGTGACCACACCTAAAGCGAAATTGATCAGGAAGAGTTTACCCCAGAACTTGGTCATTTTTTATAGGTCTCATTGCCAGTTTTAACATACAAGGTTTCCATAATGGCAACCAAAACGGCAAGCCCAAGGGTTAGCGGGACAAAGAGAAAATGATAAGATGTAGTCACCCCAAACTGTAACCTGGATAATATCAGTTCGCTCACTATACTTCCCCCTTACTTTTGTAGTTTTTGAAAGATATATGTATTAACTTATATTTATTATAAATTTAGATAAGCAAAAAGTCTATAGATTTATATGTAGCTTTTTGGGAAACCCCTTACTTAATTAAAAAAAGCCACTAAGCCCGAAGGCTTAAGTGACTTAAGAGGATGCAAGCCTAATCTTTTTCCTAGGGATCTAGATAAACATAGTAGCCTAGATAAATAACAATACAGCCAGAATAAATACTACTAAAGCTAAAATAAAACTACGCACAATAACGGAAATCAGGCTAGGAATGGGATTTGGACCACAACCCATAAACTCATCTCCCTTTCTTGATGATAATTCCACCGTCTTGCTTGTATTTTATGCCAATTTTTAGGTAATGTGACAAGCTTATTAGTTTTCTTTTTCCCATTTCTCTAACCCTTTCAGAAGGGCCTCCATACTGGACTTATCTTTAATAGCTGTGCGTAAGTATCCCTTTTCTAAACCACGGAAATTATAGCAATCTCGGAGGAGAATACCTTGTTCACCTAATTGCTGGAGAAGCTCTAATTTTTCTTTGTCAGTCTCTACATCCTTTAAGCTAATTAAAGCAAAATTTGTAGTACTGGGATGAAGGTCAAGTTTTTTTAACTGACTTTGGGAAAAATTCTTGAAGAACTCCTCTTTGCTTTCCCAAAGGAGTTTCCGCACATAGGAGGGATATTTCTCATCTTGGAGAGCAGCCATTCCAGCCTCTTGAGCCAAAACATTCACTGACCAAGGATCCCGATATTTTTTTAATTCCTTGAGAAGAGGAGGATTAGCGAAAGCC
>JAAZLD010000186.1 GCA_012799495.1 Desulfitobacterium sp.
CATCGAGTAGATAATCCGCCGATGAACGGGCTTAAGCCCGTCCCGCACATCAGGAACTGCTCTTTGGAGAATTACATGTTTTGAATAACCTAAAAAACTCTCTGGTAGCACTTCTTCTAAAGAGCGCTGGATTATATTTTCTTCAAGAATACTCATTCTTTCACCTCAATAACTTACTACATATCATCTTCTGTAAATACAATATTCTCCATAAGGAATTCCCGACGGGGATCCACCTTATCGCTCATCAAGATTTTTAACTTTCGCTCCGCTTCTAAAGCATCGTCAATAGTTACTTGAATCATTCGACGATTAGCAGGGTTCAAGGTAGTCTCCCATAATTGGTCTGGGTTCATCTCCCCTAGCCCTTTGTATCTCTGGATTCTAGCATTCCTGCCGAGTTCTTTCAAAGCTTCCTGAAGCTCCTCATCATTATAAGCATAGCGAACTATTTTTCCCCGCTCTCTTTCTATCTTATATAAGGGAGCTTGAGCTATATAAACCCGACCGCTATAGATCAAGGGTCTCATATAACGATAAAAGAAAGTAAGAAGAAGACAGCGTATATGAGCACCATCAATGTCAGCATCAGTCATAATACAGACCCGAGCATAATTGGATTTTTCCACATCGAATTCTTTACCTACTCCCGCGCCGATGGCTGTAATAATACTACGGATCTCTTCATTTTCTAGAACTTTTTCTACCTTAGCACGATAAGTATTGATTACTTTGCCACGGAGGGGAAGTATAGCCTGGAACCTACGATCTCGCCCAGTTTTGGCTGAACCCCCAGCACTATCTCCTTCCACAAGAAAGAGCTCATTCCGAGATTTATCTTTTTCACTACATTTGGCTAGCTTTCCGCTTAAGGCTTTAGCTTCCGCATTCCTGGCTTTTCTCCTTAATTCTTTTGCCCTTCTAGCGGCTAGACGCTCTAAGCAAGTGGTTAAAACGCGATTTATAACATCTTTGGCTACAGAAGGGTGTTTCTCAAAGAAATTACTAAGTCCTTCATTAGTTATGGATTGAACTAGTCCATCCACCTCTGTATTGGATAGCTTGGTTTTAGTCTGTCCTTCGAACTGGGGATCCCGTACTTTTACTGATAAGACACAGGTTAGTCCATCTTTTAAATCATCACCAATGAGGTTTTCATTTTTCTTAAAAATATTATTTTTCTTCCCATAAAGATTGAAAACCTTAGTTAAGGCCGTGCGAAATCCCGATTCATGGGTTCCCCCCTCATCGGTAGAGATGTTGTTCACATAGGAGCGGAGTTGTTCATCTTCTCCATCGTTATATTGGATGGCACACTCTAGGATAACCCCTTCTTTTTCTCCTTTAAAATAGATAGGTTTTTTATGTACAGGGTTATATTCTCCTTCTTCATTTAGAAATTCCACAAACCCTACAACACCCTTTTTTGCTTGATAGGTTTCCTTTTTGGGTTCCTGGTTTTTATTTGACAAACGATTATCTATTAGATCAATAGTAAGTCCATTATTAAGAAAAGCCAGCTCCATTAAACGGTTACGTAAGGTCTCGTATTTAAAAGAAGTAGTTTCTTTAAAGATCAAGGGATCCGGTTTAAAGGTTATTCTTGTGCCACTACCTTTGATCTTCTTTTTTGTAACATGGAGGTCTTTTTTCAGCTTTCCACCTTTTTCATATTCCAGACGGTATAATTTACCGTCCCGACTTATTTCTACATTTAAAAATTCGGAGAGGGCATTAACTACACTTGCCCCCACACCATGGAGTCCCCCTGAGGTCTTATACACTTGACCATCAAATTTTCCACCAGCATGAAGTTGTTCAAAAGCTAGCCGGACTGCGGGGATTTGTTTTTCAGGATGAAGATCTACGGGAATACCCCGGCCATTATCTTCTACAGTTAATGAGCCATCTTCATTTAAAGTAACTTTTATATGTGTACAAAAACCTGCCCCTGCTTCATCGATAGCATTATCGATAATTTCCCAGGCACAATGGTGTAAACCTTTACTACTAATAGAACCAATATACATTCCTGGCCGTTTACGAACAGCCTCTAACCCCTCAAGAACCTGGATGGATTTAGCATCATATCCAGAATTATTATCAATGGACAAAAATATTTCCTCCCTTTCTAAGCAATAGCTCGTCCTATATTATACCATAGAGTTTTTTCATGGAGTATTTTTCTCTTAAATCGCAAAAACTAGTCATTTACTGCCATTATTCATAATCCGAAAATATTTTGAGACCTTTGTCCTATTTTTCAATAAGAGTACTAAAATAGGAAGAAAATTATGATATAATCGACATAAAAATAATGGATAAGATCACAAAATCAATAAAAAGAATGAGAGAGGATGAAATAGTGAAAAAATTACTTTTTACTTTATTTGCTTCATTTACCATGCTACTAAGTGCTTCTTCCATCATCGAAGCAAGTCCTTTAGCTTATCCTGTTGAAAGAATTTCCGGGCAAGATCGTGTTGAAACTGCCCTTAGTATATCTCAAAAAGGCTGGACCACAGCTGATACTGTTATTCTTTGTGAGTATAACGATTATCCAGATTCTATCGCCTCTACTCCTTTTGCTGTAAGTGTAAATGCACCTATCCTCCTTACTAACGGCACTAATTTAGACTCACGGGTAAAGGCAGAAATCCAACGTTTACAACCTAGTAAAATCATTTTGCTAGGAGGTACAGGAGTCCTTAAACCTACAATTGAAGAAGAAATAAGTAGTTATGGATTTGTTCTAGAAGTGGAACGGATCGGTGGTAATAATCGTTACGAAACATCCGTTCTGCTAGCCAAGAAAATATCTAATTCGACAGTTATCTTAGCTAATGGAGATGACTTTCCAGATGCTTTGTCTGCGGCAAGCTATGCAGGATTTCAACAGATTCCGATTGTTCTAACTTCCAAAAAGCTCCCTCAAGCTGTATTAGATTACCTTAACGAAGTACAACCTAGTGAAATCATCGCCGTAGGCGGTGAAAGTGTTATTCCTACCGAGAGCTTAACTGAACACAACTTCACTATTCATACCCGTTTAGGGGGAAATAACCGCTATGAAACAAATGCCGCTGTAGTTAAACATGTGCAAGACCTTTATGGGACAGATGATCTCTTTTTAGCTTCAGGGATTACCTTTCCTGATGCTGTAGCAGGGACTGTTCTGGCAGCTAAATATAAGGCCCCCCTCTTGCTTACTGAAAAAGAAGATATCCCGATACCCATCTATACATACATGCGGGAACATATGAAAGTGGAACCTCCTCGCAGAGATAATTCCGATAATAATACCGGGAATAATCCTCCTGGCCAAGGAGTTAAAGAGGCAAAAGTTAAGCCTACAGGTGGCTTGAATTTAAGAAGTACCCCTTCCTCTTCCGGAGAAAGGTTAGCTATAGTTCCTCATAACACAGTTATTAAAGTTCTGGCTGAGGAAAATGGCTGGGTAAAAACTACTTATGCAGGGACTACTGGTTGGCTTGCTAGCGAGTATCTAACTTTTTTAAATAGTGACTCTAATAATTCCAATGACAGTTCAAATAATACTTCCTCCCCAGCAAAGACAAAGGCAAAGGTCAATCCCACAGGTGGTTTGAACCTGCGAAGTACTCCCTCTTCTTCTGGAGAAAAGTTAACTACTGTTCCCCATAATACAGTAATTGAAGTTCTAGCTGAAGAAAACGGTTGGGTCAAAACCTCTTATGAAGAGTATACAGGCTGGCTATCAGGAGACTATCTTACATTTTTAGAAACTGAGAAACCACCAGTTTCTGGAGTAGTCACGGCTAATGGTCTTAACCTTCGCTCTACCCCTTCCTCTTCAGGAGAAGTAATAGAGACCATCCCTAAAAACACCACTATTAAAATCCTCCAGGAGCAAGGAGAGTGGTATAAAGTAGAGTATGATTCTCAAACAGGTTGGGTAGCTAAGGCTTATGTCCAGCTGCAAGAGGAAGGGACCAAAGGTAAAGCTGAGGAGGAAACAGAACAAAAAAGCGGAGACTCAAAGGAAGAGACAAGTAGAGGAACACTTCCACCTGAAGAAAATCTCCCTCCCTATATTGAGGACCCAACAGTTGATTTAACTATCAACGGTAAAGTATATATACTAGGTGGAGAAGGTGTTATTAGCACTAAAGCTCAATCTATTATTGAAGGTAAAACTCTTTCCAAATATAAGGAAAATAATCGCCAGTTCCCTCCCCTTCCACCAAAATTAAAGGATGATAATCCACCTTCACGAGGAGATGGACCGGAAATTCCAAGTATCCCAGAGCCTCCCTCCTATGATCCAGATTCGGAGGTTTGGGTAGACCCCTTCGCTGAGGTTCCCAGGGACTCCCTGCAAGGAAAGGTTATTATTCTCGACCCCGGTCATGGTGGACCTGATAGCGGTGCCGTGGGGTATTCTGGAACCTATGAAAAAAATTATACTTTGGCAATTGGCCTAGCTTTAAGGGATATTCTAATTGAAGCAGGTGCGGAAGTGATTATGACTAGAGATGGCGACTACTCTCCTGCAGCAAATTTCACAGAACTAGAAGATTTAAAAGCTCGGGTTGCTAAAGCAAATGCATATCCTGAGGCTGATCTCTTTATAAGTATTCATAACGACGCCTTCACAAATCCTGACCCTGAAGGTACCTCTGTTTTTTACTCATCAGCTCATCCAAAGGTTCATGAAAGTATGCATTTGGCAAGTAGCATTAAAAACGCTCTGGTTCCCCTTTTAGAAACTAAAGATCGAGGAGTAAGAGCAGCCAATTTTTATGTCATCCGGCATACTACGATACCATCGGCTTTAGTAGAAGTTGCTTTTATCTCCAACCCCATCGAAGAGCAACGGCTTCAAAACCCAACCTTCCAACACAATGCTGCAGTGGGTATCTACCATGGGATCTATAAATACTTTAATACACCTATCCCAAGACCTTAGATTTCTAGACTTAAGATTATAAACCATAGATTCCGCGACTGTGAAACCCCCTTGGAAATCCAAGGGGGTCTTCTTATGTTCTAAACAGATATATACTTGTTAATTGTTCTTAAGAAATAAAAATATGACTTAAAGGCATAATTACTATTCCAGCTAAGGTAGCAAATAAGGCCAAGCGGGGATGGCCGTATTGACGTGAGGATGGAATTAATTCTTCGATAGCAATATAAATCATAATCCCTGCTACTAAAGCAAAAATTGCACCTAAATTAAAAGGGTTGATAAAAGGCCTGAGGATCAAGAAAGCTATTGAAGCTCCTAAAGGCTCGGCCATACCTGAGATAAAGGTATACTTAAAAGCTTCTCTTACCTTTCCAGTTGCGTAAAATAAAGGTAAGGCAACAGCGATTCCTTCCGGTATATTATGCATACTAATAGCTATTGCAATGGATATCCCCATGGATAAATCGTCATATCCTGCAGCAAAGGTAGCAATTCCCTCTGGAAAATTATGAATCATAATCCCTAACATGGAGACAAAACCCACTCGGTAGAGATTTTGGTGGGGTTTATCCCTCTCTCCTGGTTCTGGGCTTTCATGGGGGACAAGGTAATCAATACCTAAGGCAATAAGAATTCCTAAAAGTAAGAATATTACTGCCAGTAAAATACCCCATCGTTCACCTGCATGCCCTTGAAGAGATGCCTGACTTTCTGTCCAAAGATCTAAAAATGATACGGAAAGCATGACACCTGCGGCAAAACCTAAAGACGCGGAAAGAATTTTTTCATTTTTACGGGAACCTGTAAAGAAAATAATTAAAGCACCTAAAATTGTAGATGCTCCAGCTATAAAGGATAGTAATAAAGCTATTAGGGCTTGTTCCTCGAACATTTCCCACTCTCCTGTTTTAGTTATATGACATATTGTTATTTCTAAGACTACATGGGATGTATGTATATTTCTATTCCATTTAGCCTTATTCTATATAAATATTGTCCAAAGAGCAACAAAAAAACTACTCCGCAGCAGGAGTTAGAATTCCTCAACTCTAACTCCCGGCAACAAGTAGTTCTTTTTTATATTTAAATTTAAAACACTTATTCAGAAACTAGCCTTTTTTCGCCAGTGATTTCCTGTATGGGCTTAATATCTTGGCTAACTTCCATAATACCTAGGAATTCTCCATATTTATTTCGTACGGCGTAATAGCTGATTAAAGCGTAAATTCCATTTCTCATTTTAATCCAGAAGTCCTCGTGATCTTTTTTTCCTGTGCGGAGATCTTCAACGATTTTCTCTACTATATGAACACTTGCTGGTGGGTGACAATTTTCTACATCCCGGCCAAGTACTGTTTTAGGACGAGCAAAAATTCGTTCTTTACCTTGTGTAAAGTATTTTACCCTACCGTCTGCACCTACAAAAGTAATATCTAGAGGCAAAGTGTTCATAATTGCATTGATTTCCTCTGGAAGAAGTCTTCCAGCATCAAATTCTACATAACCCTCATGATTAGGCCCTTCTGGAGAATCTTTTTCGTCATTTTCATCTTGAGGTGCATGCCAAACTCCTTGAGGTTCAATTAAGCAAAAGCCAATTTCAGAACTGGATTTGGAGATTTCTTCCCACTCTCTTTTAGAGAAGGTTTCCAAAACCATTGGGAAAAGAATATTTTCTTCCTTAAAGATCATATCCTTGACCCGTTCTACGGCTTCCTTAGTTTTCTCTACTAGAACAGCTTTGTTAGGGGCTTTGCTTGCTAAAATTTCTCGAACTTCTTTAATATCAGCTCGGATTTCATCATCTACTGCCCACATAACTTTTGGTGGAGTAGTAATTTCGTGTTTTTCCATGATGGGGAAGAGAAGATTTTCTTTACGGCTATAATGTTTATCGATTTCCCAGAGCTTGTCGATTGCTTCTCTTAAAGTAGCTAATGCTTCTTGATTTTCATTAGTTTCATATTCCTCTACCTCTGGGATAATAACATTATCGATCAATGATTCAAGAGCTTTATTTTCGAGACGGAAGATATGAATAGGATGCCCTGGTTGTTCTTCGGATTTATCAGTGTGGATTTCTTCTACAGAAGTTCCTAGGACCTCGGCATGGACATCACAAAGGCGCTGAATTTCTTCTACAGGCATCCCCTCATCCACAAGAGCATGTTCCATATCAGAAATTTCTGTAGCTGATAAGCCTTCAATAAGATTTCCAAAGCGTTCTTTAACATCATCTACAGATTTTCCAGCATGTAATTCTAAGATAAGTTCCTTTAAAATTTGTTGTCTTTTTTCCCGGTTATTGATTAATTCACTCATCTTCTTCACTCCTATTCAATAATTGCAAAGCCTTTTTCTCTAAAGGTTTCTTTAATACGCTCCAAGGGAATTTTCTTCAAGGTGGCTCCTTTAGGGATAGTCATGAAACGACCAGCAGTATTAAGCATTCCTGGATTGGCAATTTCTTTAAAGCCTATTTCTTTCATAATTTCAATTACTTCAGGATAGGTTGTACATATTTCATGGACTGATTTCGATAAGTCAATAGTTTTCTTTAATTTGGTTTTCATAAAGTCACTCTCCTCCCAAAGTTACTTTCTTTAAGGATTCATCTACTTTAAGTACTTCATTTAAAATACATCTATAATAAGTGTTTTCCTAAAGTTCTTATCATTGACTATATCTTATAGGTTAGTATGTAAGAATGCTGTGATTTCACTCATGATTTAAAATAATTTAAATCACTTTCCACCATGATTTACCTATAAATTTTTACCTTAAATACTTCTTCTTGATTTAAAGTAGTAGATTAAGGAGGTAAGAGCAGCTCCAATAGCACCTAGTATTAAATCTGTCAAAGAATCTTCTAATCCTCCCTTAACCATTTTTACTGGAAAAATCAAATCTCCC
Organism: Desulfitobacterium sp.; assembly: GCA_012799495.1. Lineage (GTDB taxonomy): Bacteria > Bacillota > Desulfitobacteriia > Desulfitobacteriales > Desulfitobacteriaceae > Desulfitobacterium. The sequence continues at coordinate 7,865 of JAAZLD010000186.1, forward strand.
ACAAACTCAAAGATTTCCCAGAGAGTACTTGAGGCTAAAGAAAAGGCATAAGCAAAAATAGCTATAAGGACAGTATATTTTCTAGCACTTACTTCCTCCTTCCTCTCGAAATGGGGTTTAAGGAGATAAGTACCTAAGATTACGCCAAAAACCCCAAAAGCTCCGTGGAGTAAGAGATCCCACCACCAAAGGCTTTGGTAAAACCCTTTTATTTCTCCTAAGTACTGGGTGCAAAAGAGATAAATTAAGGTAAAGAGTTGAAATCCAGGAGGAAGTTGTATTTTAAGACGATTTGCCAGCCAAGTAAAAATAAAAGGTAACACTAATGTGACTATGGCTAAGGCTATAAGGCCAAGGCTATGCCATTGTTGGACTTGAATAATATCCCAAAGAGAAATTAGGAATATCCCTTCAAAAATCAAGAATACGAATATTGAGAAAATGCCAGTTTTATTCACACCTAACCTCCGCTTTTTTCTTAGCATCCCCTTTGAGTAGAATTCTAATTCTTGCTTTTTTGTACTCTTCATTTCTTACAGCCTCACTTTTAACAAACTTCATTTTATACTTTTTTCTTGTTTAATTTCCTGTTCCTTTTACGTTCTTTTCTTTTACAAGAAGCTCTATTAAGGTTACAATAGGTGATGTATAATTGTGATGAAAAAGCTACTAGATAAAGGAAGGTAAAAATGTCTAAGGAAAACTTATCCGGCAATATTGATGACATCCAGGAAAATCCCTTTCTTAACCATGAAAATATAACTCGCTTGCAGTTAGGAGATAAAGAAATCATCCTCATTGGCACAGCCCATGTATCCAAACAAAGTGCACAGTTAGTAAAAGAGGTTATTGAATGGGAAAAGCCCGATACGGTCTGTATCGAGCTAGATGAACAACGCTATAAGTCCATTACTGAAGGAGAAAAGTGGAAAGACACGGATATTTTTAAGATTATTAAAGAAAAAAAAGCCACTCTTTTGCTAATAAACTTAGCCCTTTCTTCTTTTCAAAAACGCTTGGCCAAAGAATTTGGTACAAATGCTGGCCAGGAAATGATTCAGGGGATTGAGTCTGCTCAAGAAGTAGGAGCCGAGCTGGTCTTAGCTGACCGGAATATCCAGATTACCTTTTCCCGCATTTGGTATAATGTTGGGTTTTGGGGTAAAGCCAAGCTTTTAACGGAGATAATGTTAAGCATCTTGGATGATGAAGAGATTACTGAAGAAGAATTAGAAAAGCTAAAGAATCAGGACATGCTTAATGGGATTCTCCATGATTTTCGAGAAAAATATCCCCAATTAAAAACCCCTTTAATCGATGAAAGGGATCAGTATTTAGCCCAAAAAATTAAGGATGCTCCTGGTAATAAGGTGGTAGCTGTTTTAGGTGCGGCTCATATACCGGGAATCACCCAGGAAATCCATCGTGAACACGATTTGAACAAACTTAATGAACTCCCCCCTAAGTCCATTGTGCCAAAAATCCTCGGCTGGGCTATTCCACTTTTGATTGTTGCTTTAGTGGTCTTTACTTTTAATGCTAATCCAGAAGCTGGTATTCAGCAAACTATGAGCTGGGTTCTTTGGACTGGGAGCCTTGCTGCCTTAGGTACGTCCTTGGCCTTTGCTCATCCTCTCGCTATCGTCACAGCTTTCTTTGCGGCTCCTTTTGCTGCACTACACCCTTTAATTGCCGCAGGTTGGTTTGCAGGATTTGTCCAGGCTTATTTTCGAAGACCTAATGTCCGGGATTTTGAAAACCTCAGTGAGGATATCTTAAGTATTAAAGGTTTTTGGAATAATAAGGTCACCCGGATCCTATTGACTGTAGTTTTTGCTAACATAGGTAGTTCTATGGGAACCTTTATCGGTGGAGCAGATATTGCTCGTCTCTTTTTCCAAAATCTTTAGTAATAGGAGATATATTAACTAACAAAACAAAATAAACAAGTCACGCTTATGAGTAATTAGCGTGACTTTCCTTTATTCTTGAAGCTATTGCCAAGGATCCCTTCTTCCGAATTCCTCATCGAGTTTTTCTTCTATTTCTTCATCAGTGAGATCGTATTGGCGAGCATATTCTCTTGCCCGCTCACGCTCCTGATAATAGAATTGCCGGCGTCTTTCCCGCTCTTCTTCCGGATCGAGATTTCTCCTCTTATAGTTACGAATATTTTTGAAAATGGTATAGCTTAAAAGAGAAGTTAATATAAGCATTAAGATACTGGTTATGGGATCTCCAAACCCAAAACCGATGATCATAATATAACCCCCATTCAGCATTCATTTCCTAGACAAAACTGCCCTGTTTTTCGGTCATAGATATAGACTTCACCACTACCTATAATATAATACCAACCACCTAAAGCCAATTTTCCAGCAAATACTCGCTTATAAATATAGGGGTAAGTCATTAAATTCCCTAGTTGTTCCACCACATTCATCTTTTCCATCATCCATGTTTTTACTTGCTGAGATTCCTCGGGATAGTCTTGTTGAATCCGATCTTTTACTGGCTGAATTAATTCCAACCATTTTTTTGTATGAGGTAAGACCTCCATCTCCTTTTCTGGCTCTAAAGAAGCAGCACACCCACCACAATGAGAATGGCCACATACAATGATATTTTCCACTCCCAGCACCTGCACACTATATTCAATGGCTGATGTAGTAGCGGCATATTCGGCGTTTTCACGATAAGGCGGAACAATATTAGCCACATTACGGATAATGAATAACTCACCAGGTAAAGTTCCTGTAAGCATATTGGGATCAATTCGGGAGTCTGAGCAAGTAATAAAAAGTGTGTGGGGTTTTTGAGTATCTCTAAGCTCTTCGAAAAGTTGGCGATGCTTTTCATAATTTCCCCGTTTAAAATTCACGATCCCCTGTAATACCTTTTCCGTAATAACCAACTCCATTTTTAATTTACTAGCCTATTTTACTACAAAAAAAAGAAAGCGCCAATAAGGGCGCTTAAATTTTTGTATTAGTAGAGTTCACCGTATACAAAATCTCCGTAATTCACTTTATTTTGGAGTAATCCTTTACTCTCAAGCCATTCTAACACTGGCTCTACATCTTTTTCTTGGGGTAGCTGGGGTTCAGAATAATGTTGAACAGCGTAGATATCCACTATACTTTCTGGAATATTGACATTGCTAACTAACAGATTTTTAAATTCATCAGGGTTATTATTTATAGCTTGAACTCCTTTTGTATAAGCACGATAGAAGCTAGTCAATGCTTCTTTTTTCTCATTGATGGTATTCTCTTGCAGGATCATCACAGATTGAGACAAGTTAGCACCTTGAGAATCATCGGCTATGATCTTTGCCCCCTGGGATACTACATAAGTAATCTGAGGATCTGGCACTACAATCGCATCGATCTGGCTATTTAATAACATCTCTACCCGTAAGGGGAGCTTGGCTACGGTAGTCTTCTCTACTTCACTAGGCTCTACCCCACCTGCCAAGAGAAGCTTATCAGTCACATATTCAATAATAGAATTGTTGGAAATACCGATACTCTTGCCCTTTAACTCCTGGATAGAAGAAATATCACTATTGGGAGAGGCTATTATAGCAAAACGCCCTTCTTCAGGTGTAGCCCCTAAGGCGATAGATGTTACTTTTAGATCCTCTCCAGAACTTTTCAATAAGGCAGCGATCATAATATCCGTAATCGCTCCATCCAGTTCTCCTGTTTGAAAAGCACTTTGAAGTTCTACAGGACTCTGAAAAGTCACTAACTCTACTTCCACATTTTCTTCGGCAAAGTAGCCCTTTTCTTGAGCTACCAAAACTGGTAAGTTTTCCTCAATAGTCATAGATCCGATAAAAATTTTCTGAGAATCTTGGGGGCCTCCAGTTCCTGTATTATTACCTGAACTACATCCTACTGCCAGGAACAATACTAATAAAAAGATAGCTAATTTCCCTAAGGAACCTCTCATCATAGTATATCCCCCTCTTCCATAGAAATAATGAACATATGTTCACTTCTTGCTTTATCATAACTCTTCTTCCATATTTAGTCAAGAAAAAAGTCAGCCTTGAATAAAAATTAATAGCATCAAATTTCTTCAATGTTAGGGATTTGATTAAGGATTAAGGATTAACCCAAGAACAGAAGATCTTCTCACAAGTATCCAAAAGTAAATAAAGCAAAAATCCCATTAAACTCATAGCAATAATCCCGGCAAACATCTTGTCATAGGCTAAGCTACTCCAGGAATTCATAATAAAATACCCTATCCCCTCACGGGTTGCATAAGTCTCCACTAGAAATAACACTGCCATGGCCGTACCTAAACCTAGCTTGAGTGAAGTAAGAATATTAGGCAAACAGGCAGGAAAATACACATGACGGTATAATTCCCAGTTAGAGGCTTTTAGTGACTGGACAGAGAGGACATATTCATGTTGGACATTCCGTGCTGCATCCCGGGTAGTGACAAGAATCTGGTAAAAAACGATTAATGTTATCATGACGATCTTCGAAAGATTGCCAATCCCTAAGAGGATGAGGAATATAGGAAGAAAGACCACTTTAGGGATTGGGAAAGTTAAGTAAAGAAAAGGTGCTGATAGTTCATCAGCCCGTTTGTTTTTCCCTAAAAACAAACCCAAGGGTATACCTAAAATAGCTGCTACGACTAGGCTTACTCCAACCCGATAAAGACTTATTTGTAAATGAGTAAGAATATCTGAATAAAGAAGAGTGGTAAAGGATTTGAGAGCTTTTCCCGGAGGTGGAAAGGCCGTTGTTTGCAAGAGCATAGAGAGAATTTGCCAACCTAAGAGGATGAGGACAATAGTAATGATAGTATGTAAAAATTGATTAGTGATGTCTTTTAATCCCATGCTATTCCCTCCCTCTTAAATTTTGCCGCAGGTAGTTGGTCAACTCTAAAAATTCCACTTTCCCTCTGGCCTCATGATCTCCAGCCAGTGGATTAGTCAACTCTTCTAAGATGTTTCCGGGACATGGGGACATGGTGAAAATTTTATGTCCTAAAAATACTGCTTCTTCGATATTATGAGTTATCAGTAAAATAGTTAAGCCATTTTCCTGCCATACTTTTAGTACTAATTCCTGCATTTCTTCCCGGGTGAGGGCATCTAAAGAAGAAAAAGGTTCATCCATGAGCAAAAGTTCTGGTTTTAGAACTAAAGAACGGGCTATAGCTACTCTTTGCCTCTGACCACCACTTAATTGGATAGGAAAACGTTTTCTTAATTGAAGAAGTCCTAACTGAGTAAGGATTTCTTCTGTCCGCTCTGCTGCCTCCCCTTTAGAAACACCTTTAATTTGTAGTCCCAATCTGACATTATCCCAAACAGTTTTCCAAGGTAATAGACCGTATTCCTGAAGTATCAAGGCTACCTCGTTACTCTCCTGGGGAGTTTTCCCGTTAAGAAAGACTTTTCCCTCATAACTTGGGTTAAGACCAGCAACTACATTCAAAAGAGTGCTTTTCCCACAACCTGAGGGACCAATAATCGCCCCAATACTTGCCTCAGGTAAGGTTAAGTTCACATTTTCTAAAGCTAGAGTTTCTTGTCCTCTTTGGTTATAGGTAACCTTAAGGGATTCTATTTCTAGATAATCCTTTGGTTCTCTTATTTTTTCCGTTTCTAAATCTATCTTATTCATTTGCTACTTTCTTCCTATTCCTCTCATGTTATATTCCATTAAAGTCTGATAAGCTAATTCCAAATCCTCTGGTTCCCCTTTACCAACCCAAGATAAAATTACTTGACGAAAAGTCCCTACAAAAGCCGTGGCTGTCACCTGGGTATCCTGCTGGGGAATAGCTCCTTCCTCTATAAGTTCATCTAAATCGATCTTAGTTAAGCGGATTAAATCTGCTTCAATATCTGCATATTTGGTATTTAAAGTGGAATTCAGTTGAGGAAACTGTTCCAGAAGTATTTTTGCTAGGTATTTTTCCTTCAAGAAAAGGCGAATACAGACTTCCATAGAGGCTTGGAGTTTATCAAAATTATTGGTGTAGGTAGAGCGAGCCTCTTTGATTTTATCTAGAAGCTCCTCATAGATTTCTTTGACTATCATATCTAACAAGGATTCCTTATCAGCAAAATAAAGATAAAAGGTTCCTGTAGCAATTCCTGCTCGCTTAGCGATGGAGCGGACTGAAACCTTGCCGATCTCTTCCTTTTCTAATAGGATTTCCTTTGCTGCTTTGATTATCCTCTTCCGCCGCAAGGCTTGTTTTTCTAATACTTTTTCTGTTTTGTTATAGGCCATAGCTAGCAATCTCCAATCAAAAAAATCCATGAACTGAACTTAAGTTCAGTCCATGGACAAATTGTACTCTTGTTTATTTCCTCAGTCAAGGGGTAGCTTGGCAGGATTTTCTTCCTCTACGTCCAAATTAGATATATGGAATAGATAGAGGAGGAACAGTAATGATTTATGAAGGTGATATTTTCCGACCCCCTAGTGAGGCTTCTAGTCTGATTTTACAGATCACTATCGGATGTCGTCACAATCAATGTACTTTTTGTAGTATGTATAAGGGGAAAACTTTTCGGGTCCGGCCCAAAGGAGAAATTAAACATATTATCGCCATGGGGGCCCAAGAATACCCCCATACTAAACGGATCTTTTTAGCAGATGGAGACGCTCTTGCCTGTGATACTGAGCTTCTCAGTGAGGTACTAAAGGATCTGTATAATAGTTTCCCTCGATTAGAGCGTGTTGGAGTTTATGGTGGACCCAAAGATATTCTGGAAAAATCTTCGGATGAGTTAATTCATCTAAAAGAACAAGGATTAGGTATTATATATTTAGGAGTGGAAAGTGGCAGCGCTCAAATTCTCAAAGATGTTAATAAAGGTGTAACACCTGAGGAAATGATCGCCGCGGGCCAGAAAGCTATGGCTAGTGGTATTAAGCTCTCCTGTACCATTATCATAGGGCTAGGCGGTAAAGAACTAATGACTGAACATGCTAAGGAAACAGCTAGAGTCATGAATGCTATCGATCCTCATTATCTAGGAGCATTAACCTTGATGCTTGCCCCAGGGGCTCCTTTAGCTAAGAAGGCCTCCAGTGGAGATTTTACTATGCTTAATACTTGGGAAACCTTAGAAGAACTTTATCTCATGATCCAAAATTTCCAACTCAGTGATTGTGTTTTTAGAAGTAATCATGCTTCCAACTATCTCCCTCTCCGGGCACATTTTCCCGATGAAAAAGAGACTCTCTTAAGAACCCTGAAAGAAGTAATAGAGAACCAGCGCCAGGATGTTCTAAGACCGGAGTTTTATCGGGGTTTGTAATGAGCTATTTTGTAATGGGCTATTAGAGTTAAAAATTTCTGAGCTTAAACTAACCCCAACCGTTTAATTAAGTAAGGTATAGCCCTTTCAAATACAGGTCCATATTTACGATCTTTATTCTCCTTGACTGTGTAGTTAATACATTCCAAAGTATAATCAACTGCAATCTGAGTAGCTTCTTGTAAAGGAAAGTTATTTAACAAGGCAGAAAGTAAAGAGCTTCCAAAGACATCCCCAGTACCATGAAAATATCCTTCTACTCTTTTATTAAAAGCATATTCAATAGTGTTAGTCTCCCGATCATAGCATGCTGCACCTAAGAGTTCAGGATCAAAGGAAACACCAGTAAGAACTACTTTTTTAGGGCCCATTTCTCCTAATTTTCTTAATGTGTTTTCAATATATTCCCGAGAATAATTTTCCCCGATATATTCCTCTCCCAACATAAAAGCTGCTTCAGTAAGATTAGGGACCACTAGATCTGCCTGGGAGGATAATTTAGCCATTCCTTTGGCCATTTCCATAGTATAGACAGAATATAAAACACCATTGTCAGCCATGACTGGATCAACCATGACAAGGGTGTTTTCTTTTTTAAAAGTGTTAAAGAGATCCGCAACCAAATCTATTTGTTCAAATGAACCTAAAAATCCACTATATAAAGCATCTACTTGGAGATCTAAAGATTGCCAATGTTTAGATATGGGCTCTATATCTTCAGTAAGATCCCGATAAGTATATCCTTCAAAGCCCCCTGTATGGGTTGATAGGATTGCTGTGGGTAGGACACTGGTTTCGATTCCTGCTGCTGAAATAATCGGTAGCGCAACAGTTAAAGAACATCTACCTACACAAGAAATATCGTGAATTGCTACTACTCTTTTTTGCCTTTCCATTTTACCAATCTCCTCAAAAAAATAATTTAACTCCTAAAGTTGATATAGCTGTTATTATAGTCCTCTTCTTTCCATATGAAAAGGCTTCCAAAAGATTTTACCTAGAACAGAATCATTTTAGGAATGGTTGTGTTGTTTGCTTTTTGGCTTGTTTTTGATGTAATAGTGGATAATATTAGGATTGCTAGTTTTACGAGGTTGGATTTCAAATTGTTTTAGGGAAGATATTAGGGGAGTTAACTTAGTATGTCCATAATTACGAGTATCAAAATCCGGATAACGCTTATTTAACCTTTTCCCTACTTCGCCTAAGAAAGCCCAACCATCTTCGTCAGAGCTTTCTGTAACAATAATCCTTATGGTGCGAATCAATTCATCTAAGGTGGCCATCCCATCCTTTGGTTCATATTTAGCATTTTTACCTTGAATATTATTCTCCAGGGAGGCAGAGTTCACTCCTGCTAAAACTTCTAAGTACTTAAACTTTTCACAGGCTGCAATAAAGGGTGTAGGGGTCTTTTTTTCTCCCATCCCTATAACATACATCCCGGCTTCTCGTAACCGGGCAGCTAGACGAGTGAAATCACTATCACTTGAAACAATGCAGAAACCATCCACGTTGTTTGAATACAAAATATCCATAGCATCGATGATTAAGGCTGCATCAGTAGCATTCTTCCCTGTAGTATAACTATATTGTTGAATGGGAGTAATTGAATAGTTTAAGAGAACGTTTTTCCAGGCTCCTAATTGGGGCTTAGTCCAATCTCCATAAATCCTTTTGTAAGTTGGAATCCCATGGTTGGACACTTCATCGAGAATAGGTTTGATATATTTCTCCGATACATTATCGGCATCAATCAAAACCGCTATTTTCTTTTCATTATCTAATCGTTTATCATTCTCCATTCCATATCCCCTTCATTTTGTAAATTTAGCCCATTATGTAATGATGCCCCACTCCTATTACCCTAGTATAAAGGATGTTCTTTTTACTTACAAGATCTTGCCAAAGGGTAGAACGGTTCACTAATGGTACTAGGACGTCTTGAGTTTCATGCCTATCTTGGTTTAGATAAAAAACTGATCCCCAATCGTTACATGCCAAGGGGACAGGTCAAATGGTACGTTCGAAAACGTGCCATTTGACCTGTCCCCTTGGCTCACTAGATCTCCTATGACTGGTCTTCTTTTATCCTATTTTGCTTTTAAAGGTATTGCCTGCTTAGGCTTTCTTCTTAATTCATAGAAAAGAAAACTTGCTGTAATCATAATGGCTAAAGCATCCGCTATAGGTGCTGTTATCCATACTCCCTGGATTCCAAAATATCTAGGTAGGATTAAGAGTAAAGGAATGAAAAGAAGTACCTGACGAGAAAGGCTTAGAATCGTGGACTGTACTGGTTTTCCGATGGCTTGGAAGAAGTTGGCGCCAATAATTTGGAAGCCAACAACTGGCAAAAGGGCTAGGAAGGTTAGGAGTGCAGGTACTGTTAATTCTGTCAATGCTATATCATTTTTACTAAAGAGTCCCACAATCGGTTCGGCAAAGAGCCAAAGGATAATATAACCTGTTGTAGCAATGGCTGTTCCTACCATAATGGCCTTTCTTAAGGTTTCTTTTACCCTTCCCAGATCACCTGCTCCGTAATTATAGCCGATAATCGGTTGGGCACCCTGGCTTACACCTACGATAGGCATCATTAGAAGCATCGCCACACTCATAATGATTCCTGCAGCTGCTAGAGCTAAGTCGCCACCGTAATGCATTAGGTTCTTATTGAGAATTGTTTGTTGAATACTATTGGCAATCTGCATAGCAAAAGGTGCAAAACCAATAGAAAGAGTTCTAAGAACGATAGGGAACTGGGGCTTGAGATTAGATATCTTGAGCTTTATTCTACTACGTCCTAGGAGGAAGTGGGATAATACCCAGGACGCTGAGACTACTTGGGAAATAATAGTAGCAATGGCAGCACCTTTGATTCCCCAACCAAAAGAGAAGATAAAGAAATAGTGTAGTATAATATTTACAACAGCACCAATAATTTGGGTCATCATAGCAATCCGAGGATTTCCTTCAGCACGTATAAAGTTATTTAGACCAAAGGAAATAGATCCAAAAACTGAACCTAGCATAATGATACTGATGTAATCTTTAGCATAAGGTAATACTTCATTCTTAGCACCAAAAAACATTAGGATAGGATCAGAAAAGGCAAAATAAATTAAAGATAAGGTTAATGGAAGAAGGATCAATAGGGTTAAGGCATTGCCTGCGATCTTTTCCACTTCATCCAAGCGCTTCTCCCCTAAACGAATGGAGATCAAAGCTGTTGCTCCTATCCCAATCAACATTGCTACAGCAAAGAGTAAAGTCATAATAGGAAAGGCGACAGTTACGGCAGCGACAGCAATATAACCTATACCTTGTCCAACAAAGATACGGCTAATAATATTATAAAGGGCGTTCACCAACATGCCGATAATAGCAGGTAAGGAAAACTCCCATAGCAATTTTCCGATTTTTTCATTTCGCAAACTATGCATAAATTCACTTCTTTCGTATACATTTATCGATTAATACTTTGATCTAAATTTTCCTAGGCGAGACAATACTTAAACTAAATACCTCTATATGTTTTCATAACTATCCCTATAATTTCTTTAGAAAATCTACAGATTTTTCTAAATTAGAGCGAAACTCTTTGACCTCTTCCCGTTCAAATCTCTCTAGATATTCTGACATTTTATCAATATAAAAATCGATAATCCTAACCATTTCCTCTTGTCCTTTCGGACTTAAGGAAATTAGTTGTTTACGACGATCATTAGGGTCGTTAGATCTAATAACCATCTCCCTTTCAACCAAATTATCGATAAGTGACGTTAAACTACCTTTTTCAATATCTAAGGCTTTGCTTATTTCCGTCAAGGTCAAAGTTTTCTCGATAAAAAGAATATTGATAATCTTAAAATGGTTTTTTTTGAGATTGGAATGAGGCGCCAACTCGCTTCTAAAGGGCTGAACAAACTTCTCGTGAAATAATCCCATAAAAGTCATCATATGTTTATAAATAATTTTACTATCTTCTGTAATCATGATCCTCCCCAGGTTCTAAAATATTTGAACTATTAGATAGTTAGAATACTTATTGTTAGTTTTCTAACAATAAAATTTTATACTTATTTAGTATAAGCAAATTTTCCTAGATAATCAAGAGTGAATTTGGATAACAGATATAATGAAAGCAGGATACCGATTTTCACTGGTATCCTGATTCTTCACAAATCTCTATGATATTCTACTTCTATTTGTCCTGGAAATTGGGCTTTCTTTTTTCGAAAAAGGCTGCAACAGCTTCATTTTGATCTTCTGTTCCACAGCAGAATGCTGATTGGATTTGTTCGAGAAGAAGGCCACCAGCTACACTACTATCTGCTGCTGCGTTGATAGCCTTTTTACCGAAGCGTATTCCCCAGGGTGGATTGTTGATAATTTTTTGGGCTAGTTTTTGAGCGCGCCTTTGCAAGCTATCATAATCGTTTTCCACTATTTCAATCAGTCCTATTTGCAGAGCTTCCTGGGCGTCAATCTCATCACAGGCTAAAATCAGACGTTTAGCCTGGCCAGGCCCCACTAGACGGGGTAAAAGTTGGGTTCCTCCCATATCTGGAGCCAATCCAAAGCGTGCTTCGGGAATAGAAAAGCGAGCATCAGCAGAAGCCAAGCGAATATCTGCCGCAAGAATCATTTCAAGCCCCGCCCCAATACATACACCGTTAATCGCAGCTATTACAACAGCATTCATCTCTTGAAAACGAGTATATGTCTTTTGGATTCTTGTAATTTTGCTGATCACTGTCCTAGAGTCAAAGGATTGCAACTCTTTGAGATCGATCCCCGCACAAAAATGAGGTCCTTCAGCGTTAATAATTAGAACTCTAATATCAGGGTTTTCCCCGATTTCATCTTGAATTGCTTGGATTTCCAGCCATTGGTCATATCCCAAGGTGTTCATACGCTCTGGACGACAAAAAGTCATTGTAGCAATAGGACCCTCTTGTGTTACCTTAAAATACTTATACTCTCCCATTTGATCTCCTCCAAAATCTTCGAAATAATTACTCCCCTTTTAGAGCTAAATACTTTAGTATTTCTCTATCAAAAGGGGGAAACGATTCAACTAGTTCTGCTATATTCACTTGAGCTAATCTGTTTTCTAAGGCCTCCCGGGCATTATCCAAGTGAATTTTTAATACTGAATTGATCTCCTTTCCAATGGGACAATGGGGATTTGGGCTATCATGAAGCCCAAAGAGTTGGTTTTCCTCTGTTAGTTCCACAGCTCTATAAACATCCAACAGAGTAATTTCTGTTGGTTTTTTGGTCAAATTAGCCCCACCTATCCCTGTAGGAATGATGATAAGTTCTCCTCGTTTTAAATAACCCATGATACGTCTGATTAAGACAGGATTGGTATTTACACTTTTGGCTAGGATCTCACTGGTTACTTTCACTTCATCAGGTACCCAAGCTAGAATTATGAGTATTTGTACTGCTACAGGAAATCTACTACTTAAATGCATGAATTCTTACCTCGTTTCACCAGATTTAGACTAGACCTTGAGTTAAAACTCTTTAGAGTTTTTCCACACGACAGGGAATTCTTCGATGAAGAGGTGTCCCTAGTTCATCCCTTTCAGTGCTAGATACTAACTCATTAACATTTACTCCATATTTCTTTCCTTCATATATTAACCCTCCCCCATGACGAATATAGACACAACCAGGGGCTGCTAGATTACTTATTTCCACTAGGACTTTTGCTGAGGAGGTTTTGGTTTTGATTAAAGCTTTCTCTCCATCAATAAGGTCTAAGCGAGCGGCATCAGCTTCATTCACCCACATTTTCTCCCAGGTTTTCTCCTTATCCCAATGGGGGTTCCTGATCATCGTGTTAGCTACTGTATCGATATGTAGCCCTGCATGAAGGATTAGAGGAAATTCTTCCGGCATTTTCAGGGCTTCTTTTTCTCTCTCGATAGTGGCTTCTTTTAGTGGTTCCAGAAGTTCTTCTATGACTAAAGCCAACTTTTTATCGGGGGTCTTTAGCATTTGAAAATTATCTCTGGGGAATTTAGATATGATCAATCCTTCAGGATGGCCTAATATATCCTTAAACATTTTTTCCACCATAGTAATATCCGCTGGATACCCCATAGCTACTGCACCTGCTTTTAAAGCCTTACTACCATTGGCTAATAACCCAGTAATTAAAGCCTGATTCACTGAGCCAAGGGCTTTACCAAGGGTTTCACCCAGGATCAGAGGTGCTAATCTAGAATATTGGGGATTTTCCATGAGATAACCATTTAAGGATTTAAGATAGAAGGTAATCCCCTTTTCCCCTGCTTGATAGAGAGAGACTGGTAACTCAGGCATGAAACCAAGGGCTTTGATCAGTTCTAGCATAATAGCTGACCCTTCTTTAGCTTCAGGACTGATGGGCTCAAGAACTGGTTGGCGCATTTGGAAATAAAGTTCCGGATAAGAGTAGCTAAAGCAAGTTGTATCGTAAGATTCAAGATAACTTACGCTAGGTAGGATATAATCACAATGTCGAGCAGTTTCTGTATAGGCCACATCAATGCAAACAGATAGTTCCAAATCTGCCAATGCTTTCTCATAAGCTAAAGTATCTGGCCACGAACGTAAGGGATTAGAGGCACTGACGATTAAGGCACGGATTCTTTCCGGATGATCATTGGATATTTCCTCTGGCAAAATAGCTGGTGGAAAAACCCCTAGAACTGGGAACATCTGCGTTTTAACCGTCCGCCAAGTTTTGGGATTCCGTTCATCACTATCACTACCTATTGGATATAGAAAAGCTGGAAAGATTTGTCCCCCTTCTACACAAAAACGACCGGTAATAGCCCGAAGTATATGTAAAAGATAATTATTTAAGGTAGAATTCCGATTCATATAAATCCCTAGATCTTGATGGATACTAGATTTTGTTCGGGCTAGTAGGCGAGCAACTTCTACCACATCTTGATAATCCAAGCCACAGACTTCTTCTACTGCCCTTTTTGCATCGAATCCTACAAATAGAGATCCTAATTCCCCCCAACCATTAACATGGTTAGATATGAATTCCTTGTCTTCCCAACCTTGATCCAGGATTATACTGATAAAAGCTTTTAAGAGCATGGTATCGCTTCCTGGCCGTAAAGGAAGATGAATATCCGCTAATTTTGCTGTTTCAGATAACCGGGGATCGATAACGATGAGTTTTTTCCCAGGATTATTGGCAAACTCTTTTAGCAATATCCTAGTTCTTGGAGTTTGGTGACTCATCCAACCATTCCATCCCCAAGCCACTAAAGTTTCTGAGTTATGTGAATCGGGCATGGAAGTTAAGCCTTGTTTACCAGCTACTCGACCATCAACCCAAAAGACATTGGAAAATTCTTGACCGAGTGAAGAGTAATAATAACGAGAACCTAATAGGCTTAAAAGTCGCAAGCCTATTCCTACTTCCATCTGGCCGCCTACATTCCCCCCGCCAGCATAGGCAAAAGCTTTAGGTCCATGTTTTTCTTTAATCTGGAGTATTTTCTCGGAAATCTCTTTAATAGCTTCCTCCCAAGTAATCCTTACATAATCCTCCCCTACCTTTTTCATGGGGTAATGAATCCGATCTCCATGATGGACATAATGGGCAATGTTTAGCCCCTTACGGCAGGTGTACCCTTGGCTCCGGGGATTATCTTTATCTCCCCGAACTTTGATAATCCTATTATCTTCTACCATAACTTCTAGGCCACAGTTTTGAGCACATAGAACACAACTAGTCTTTTTCCAATCTCCCATAGTCCTCCCCTTTCAAGTAGCCTTTTATTTCCTGTAACTACCTTGGTTACATGTTAGCAAGATAAGGTATCATTGTCAATAATATTCTGACTATTTCGTAAATAGAGAAAGACCTTTCTAAAGTTGCAATTATAGTATTAATCCTGACTTCAAAAAGGTCTCTTTGGTTTAATTAAAGTTCCACTTATATTTCGTTTTTATAGTCACCTAATTATAGTAGCTCAATAATTAGCCTCCCTAGATTTTATTTCATCATAGAGTCGCTGATTCACCGGCGTAGAAATACCATGTTTCTCCCCCAGTTCCAAAACTGTCCCAGCGAAAAGTTCTACTTCACTATAGCGCTTTGCCTCCACGTCCTGGAGCATTGAAGGTTTGCCTAAAGGACTTAGCTTGCTAAGGACATCCAACCAATAATTGAGATCATCTTCTGTTAGATTTATCCCTTCTTTTTGAGCAAGGATCATAACCTCTCTCATAGCTCCGATCATAGTATCTCTTGCTTCCCCTTCATTCTGAATAACTCCATAGCCGCCACCGTAAACAGCTACAGCTTGGTTAACTCCAACGTTAAGCATGAGTTTTCCCCACATGCGCTTGGGCATATCTGTATCTACGATATAGGGAAATTCCGTTTTATCAAAAAAAGCAGATACCCTTTTAACCTTTGTCGAAGGGGCTCCAGCTTCCCGGTCTCCAAAGCATAATAATCCCATATTGTGATAGGTAAGCTCATTACCTTCTTTTACAGCATCCATTCCCTGGGCGACACAATAAAGAACTTTTTCCATACCATAGACCTGTCCTATTAAACCCTCACTGGTAACACCATTTAAGGCGGATAAAATAATAGTATTTTCACCTACATGGTTATGCACGGCTTTAATAGCTTCTACTAAACCATTATATTTCACGGTAAAAATAATTAAATCTGCTGGCAAGACTTCCTCCTCAGGAGTTACATAATTAAATTCACAAGGTTCCCCATTACAATACACACCGTCTTGCTTATACTTATATAATCTATCTTGATCGGCGATAATTCTTAAATCACTTGGGGGCATTTTTTTTGCTAAGTGATTAGCAAAAAGTATTCCCAAAGCACCTAAACCTATGATTGATACTTTCTTAATCTCCATCCTCTAACCCGTTCCTCCATAATTCTTGTAATTTTCTTAATTATACTATAACAGCAATTATTATAGAAGGTGATATGAAAAATACAAAAAAACAGGTAACCCTTTTCTGGGCAACCTGCTCTTGATGAAAAAATTATTAAATAGCTAAGGCATTCACATTCACTTGGTCCATATTATTGAAGACTTGATACTCAGCTACAATAAAGTTTACAAAATCGTATTTTTCTTTTTGGATGGCAGCATATCTGTCAGCATCCTGCTTGTTAGTAAAAATTTTATCAATTGTGCTAACAAAGTTAGTATCTACAGATTTTACTACATATACTTTCATTTGTATCACCCCATTCATCCCTCTCCTTAAGCATTATTTTAGTATAGATTTATTTAAATAATAAGAATATCTACCCTAATGGTTGAATTATCCCCCTCACCAGTCTAATCTTAAGGGTCAACGGTCATTAGGGAAGGATAAAGGAGGACTTTGGTAAGATATAAATAGAGAGAGATGAACATAGGTTGATTAAATAATGAGTGGTAGGTGATGAAATGGGTGGATGAGTGGTAGGTGGATAGCAAATTATTGAATGAGAAAATGGAATCTGGGAAAATAATGATTGTAGCAATAAATGAGTGGATGACTGTATAGCTATAAAAGTAAATGAATTTAATGGTTAAGTTGTATTGACAAAAAATATTAGATGGATTGTATAGCTTTTAAAGCATCAATTGTACTAAGAACATTTACTCCAATATTTTTTATTTCTTCAATTCCTTTTGGATACAACTGGGATATGGCATCATGGATCATAACTATGCGAAAATCTCTTTCACTTGCCTCATATATTGATGAACGGGTACAGTTAGGATAGTTACACCCGGTAAACACAAGAGTATCAATTTCATTTTGATGAAGAAAGTTCTCTAGGTCAGTTTGGTAAAAAGCACCCCATCTAGGCTTAAACATAACCCATTCTTTTTCCCCTATTAGTTGAAATTCTCCCTTTAAAAGTTTATTATCGTCAAGGCCCTTGTAGGATGGGGGCCAAAGCTCCCTAACTAACTCTGCCCCTTCACTATGGGGGGTGACAATCCTTGCTCCGTTTGCTATAGCCTCTCTTCGGAATATTTCTGCATTAGAGCCATCTTCTTTGTAAAGGCGAACAACATGAAGGATCGGGAGTCCTTTTTTCCTGTAGACTGTAAGGAGCTGTTTCATTTTAGGTAAAATCTCCATAGTACCTTTAATTTCTGCTGGTGCACCAGGTAGGGTAAAATCATTTTGAGTATCAATTGTAATTAGAATTGAATTTTGCCAATGTGGTTTTGTGTATTTACTCACTATTATTCTCCTTTACCTAACCGCTAACCTGGGACTGGGGGTTATATTTACAGGGTCGTGGTACTCCATCCTTCGGAGGTTCTTTATGTTTGCGACAAGGTGTTTTACAAATTGTGTCACTAAATAAGCAATGGACCGGTTCAATAGGTGGCCTCATTGGGAGATCCGCCCCACATTTTTTACACTTTACAGGTTCATCGGGGTCATCCATATTCAATGTTTTACAATTAGGACAAATCTTTGGTCTAGGTTTTGGTGGTTTACAATTGCCACAGAAAGGATTACATGACCAACACATTTATTTCGCTCCTTTCAACTGGGTATTCTCGTCATATTTTATTGAGTACCATGATTTGTAAAAATCCTTGATGATTGCTTCGATGTCATTAGCTACTGGAAAATTCACTTTATGTCCTACTTCTTTTTCTTCTAGAACTACTAATCCTTTAGTGAGGTTATTATAATTTAAGGAGATAGACTGTTCCTGGTTGTTAAAGAAATGAGGATTAGTCAAATATGCAGCAGCTAAAAGATCCCATGTATAAAAGCCGTTTAGTTTGGAATTTTCTTTATTATGTTCTAGCCAGGACTTACTCCGATCAAATATATATCTTCCAATAGGAAATTTACTTGAACCAAGATTATGAACAAAGCGATCATAACTGACAAAAAGTTCGAGCCCACGATCTTGAGTGATAAGAGACAAATTCTTTCCTTCTCTTAGAACCCATAAGGTGGCAGTTGGATCGCTGGAGAAATTCCACTCATCAATAACTGTACCATTAATAATTATTTCTTGAAAAACTCCACCCATAATGACTAATTGACCTACTTTATCAAAAAAACCAGGGTCGATTACATAAGCACCATAAAGATTAGTGAGAACCCCAGTGGCTAAAATAGATATTTCTCCGGGATAGGTATTAACCATTTCTACCAGGTATTCAGCAGCAATACTTTGGAAACTGTAGCGGTTGGCACTTCCTTTAATTATCGGGATAGCAGTCCGCCCTAATTCTTGTAGCATATTAACTGTATTACTGTGAACAATATCGATTTTACTATTACCATAGGTGGTGGTGATTCCACAAATTTGAATATTCTCTTTTCCTAAAAGATATAATAAAGCAAGTCCACCGTTTATATCACAACCATGGACTCCCATGGTATTATCGCAGTCAAAAATAACTTTCATATGCATGCTCCTCCGCCATAAGTAAGTGAATTATTGAGAAAGTAAACGAGTTCAATAATTAATATTGCAAGTTTTATGCCACTACTCAAAACCTCGATTTTATAGGCTTTTATCTTTTTTCTTACCCCGAAAAAATCCTTTTTTGCTACAATACTGCCTATTTTAGTACAAACTTGCCAAAAAGAATGTCCCCTACTCTAATCTTGCAAGTAAGGGACATCTAAAGCCTTAATTTAATTAACAAATTTCATTTAAGTAATTAGTATTCTAAATTATAGGTTTTTAGTTTTCTATAGAGAGTTGAACGGCTAATGCCGAGGATTTTTGCAGCATCAGGGATGGAGTTCTTTGTACGGAGCAAGGCCTTCTCAATAGCTTTCTTTTCCAGTACTTCTAAGGAGAGAGTTCCACTATCTTCAAGACCTTCTTCATTTATTGAACCAGAGTCCATTAAAATATAATCAGGTAAGTTATCTATGTCAATAACATTATTTTGAGCAGAGTTAACAGCGTAGATCAGGGCATTTTGCAATTGTCTAACATTACCAGGCCATTGATACTCTAAAATTTTATTGAGTGCTTCTTTAGTGATTTCCGGGGTTTTCCAGCCTTGTTTCAGGCAATAATTTTTAATGAAATAGTGACTAAGAATCTCTACGTCCCTTGTCCTTTTACGAAGTGGAGGAATATTCACAGTCAAAACGGAAAGACGGAAATATAAGTCTTCACGATATTGTTTTTCTTTAACCATTTTGAACAAATCTTTGTTAGTGGCGGCGACTAGTCTAAAATCTACTTTCTTATAACGCCTACCACCGATCCGCATTACCTGTTTATCCCCAAGGGCTCTCAGTAAAACTGCCTGAAGCTCTAAGGGCATATCTCCTATTTCGTCAAGGAAAAGTGTCCCACCATGGGCTAATTCAATTTTCCCCGGTCTTCCTGTCCGCTCTGCACCAGTAAAGCTTCCACCTTCGTAACCAAAAAGTTCACTCTCAATCAATTCACGGGGCATTGCTGCACAGTTCACAGCCATAAAGGGACCATTAGGACAATAATTATTGTGAATGGCTTGGGCAAAAAGCTCTTTACCTGTACCACTTTCACCGATTATTAAGATGTTTTCTTTGGAGTTGGAAAATCGTTTTGTAAGTTCAATAACTCTCCTAAATTCTTTATCTTCACCAATAATACTGTCAAAAGTATAGATTGCTACCGCGCCTGTACGGTTAGCTGCCATAGCATTAACTTTTTCCACTGGATTAAGCTTTAAAACCGCTGTTTCGCACTCAAGAGTTTGATAATCTTTCACAGGACGAATACTAATCATATAGGAATGTTCTTCATTTCCTACGTAAATGCTTTCTTCAATATCAGCATTTTTTCCCGCTTTAATATAATCCTTTATCTGTGTATTAGTACATAGGAAATCCTTTATATTAATATTCTCTCTTTCCTCAGGACTGATTTTAAAGATACGAGTGGCTTCCCGGTTCATATTAAGAATATTACCTTTTTTGTCAATGGTAATGACTCCTTCATCTATGACTTCTAAAGTTGTCTCTAAGATGTCCATTGTTCTATTTAACTCATGAATCGTATTAGTTAAGTGATGATTGCTTTCCACTAGTAAATCATTGGATTTATTAAGCTTGAGTTGAGTTTCGATAGCTTTAGCTAAAGATGTTATAAGACCTAAAGTATGGGAAAGAAGATTATCTAATAATTCTCCTTCTAAACGATAAACAAAAGGTTGGCCAAGAATAATAGTACCTATAACTTCTTCTTTATCATTCATAATTGGTGCCGCAGTACCAATAATATCATGAAGTTTTACACTAAAGTGTTCTGGACCAATTAATTGCACTGGTCTTTTCTTATTGATACATACTGAATGGGCACAGGTTCCAATGGTGTTTTCATTCCAGATAACTCCCTCAGTACTAACCCTTTTCATTTGACCAAGTTGAAGTAAAAACACACCATTAGGGTCACAAAGATAAAATATATATCCCTGTGGTAAAAGTGCCATTTCTTTAAACTTTTTCATTAGGGGCTTGGTAATATCGATTAATGACTTGTTCTTTTCGAGAACTTTCTTATATTCTTCTTGTTCAATATAGTATTTACCTGGCGAAAGATAAGGGTCCACTCCTCTTTTCAATGAGCGAATCCAAGATTCTGCTACTTCTTTGCTAATGAACTCACATTCACGTGGATCTGCCGTTTCAACTCCTTCCAAAAACTTTAACTTGAAGTCTAATATTTTTCCACTCTTCTCAGTAGTGCTATATGGAGCACATGTATTCTTTTGAATCATGCTATGCTCTGGGGTTGCCAACACAGTTACAACCTCCCTAATAAATAGTGATCGAATATGGTTCCATTGTCTAGATAGTTCAATCTATATAAGATCATTCTACATAAATCGCGATAAACCTCCCTAATATATGATATTTTTTCATGATAACGTTATAATATTTTTTAATTTATATAAAATAATTTTTTTTAAGTTGATAGCCTTGGATTTAAACCTGAATGCCATCAAATAGGCTTCAGGGGAAAATGCTCCCACCTGAAGCCTATTCTAATTTCACATAGGATTAATCTGCTTTCGATATAGCTAATTCGTCGAGAGATTTACCTTTTGTCTCTTCTCTAATAAAGATTATAGCAGCAAGCATTCCGATGAATAAGGGGATTACATAGAACAAGAAGGCACTGGAGTAGCCAAGATTTAGTGAGATTACCCATCCAGCTACAATTGGTGCTAGTGCTCCACCTAATCGACCAAAAGCCTGACACCAGGATACCCCAGTATTGCGGATTTCTGTCGGATAACCTTCTGCCATGAGAGGTTGCACTGCCGTAATAGAGTAGTTAATTGCAAATCCTAAGAAGATGTTTGCTGCCAGAATTGCTACAAAATGTCCACCTACAAAGGCCATTATTACTACTGCGATTATACCCAAAACATAGCTGCCAATTAGATTCTTTCGTCGTCCAATAGCTTCGGCAACAAAACCAGTGGAACAGTTAGCAATTACTGCTGCACCATTTTGAGCAATTGCTAAACCATAGGCTGACTTCAGTTCTAGGCCTTTTTCAAGCATGAGAGATGGTAGCCACGCATTGACCCCATAAACAGTGAAACATCCCATAAAGTAGGTTAGCCAAACTCCTGCGGTGATTGCAATATATTTTTTTGTAAAAAGAGCTTTCGGGCCAACTACAGCTGGTTTTGGAGGAGTAAATAACGCATCAGCGTCATACTCAGAAACCTTACCTGTAGCAATTTTTTCAATATTTTGGAGTTGTTTAATTGCTTCTTCTTTCCGTCCTTTACTAGCATACCAATAAACTGATTCTGGCATTTTGAAGTACAGGTAGATAGAATATATGAATGGAACGCCAGCTATAAGATAACACCAGCGCCACCCAATAGTAGAAACACACCAGGTAGCGATTAGTCCAGCTAGAACCCAACCTACAATCATCCAGGCCATACCGAAGGTAATAAAGAGAGCCCGGCGGTTAGTTGGTGTAGACTCAGAAAAAATAGTTGTAACAACTGGAATACAAGCCCCTAGTCCTAATCCAGCTAGAACGCGGAAAGTAGCAAAAAATGCAAAATTAGGGGCAAAGAAAATAGGAAGATTTAATAGAGAGTACATTGCAATTGCGCCAACTAAGGTTTTTCTCCGGCCGATTTTGTCTGAGATGATACCTGCAAAGGCACCACCAATAATTAAGCCAAAGAGACTCCAGGAAGATAGACTTCCCTTCTGAATTTCGTTTAATAACCATTCATCAGCTATCTGAGGCATGGTGTAGGATACGATCATATAGTCATAGCCATCGAAAACCATAGCAAGTCCAAGTAAAAAGAATATGCGCCAAGTAAACTTGTTAACCCCAAAGGAATCCATAACTTCGGATATGCTGAAACTTTTCATCTCAGTAAATCCCCTTTCCTTTTCTCCAACTTGGCCTGTACATGATTTAATGTACCGCCTAATTTGAATTTAGCACCTATAAGAATAATAGGAAATGGAACATAAATCAGGTTTGCCCTAGATTGCACTTTCACTTGCTCAGGCTATATATTATTAAATTTCGGTAGGTAGTATAGAACGTGCTACCGTATCTATACTACCTACCATTTATTTTTTATTTTTGAGGGGTCTCTTCACCTTCAGCATTTTCATTTACTTGGGTTAAATCAGTCTTACATTTAGGACATACTTTTTGTTTTACTCCACCGACGACGGGGATTTTCATTCCACAATTAGGACATTCGATTGGTTTTGCGGCATTTGCTGGTCTAAAACACATAAATTACTACCTCCTAACAAATGAATCAAGAATTATTATTTTGCAGATTATCCACTGAGGACTGTCTTGCCCTTTTGTGATGGGAGTGTAAATGCTGTAATAGCAGCAAGTAGCATAGCAACTGCACCTACTCCAAAAGCACCAGTAATAGTACCAGTAGTATCAGCTACAAATCCTGCTAGCATTGGTCCAAAGAAGCGGCCAACTAAGCCCATTGTAGAAACTACGCCTGCACCGGAGCCTCCAACTTCTGTGGGGAAATAATCTGAGAAACTTGCTAGAATTACTGGTACCATGCCCATTCCCACGCCCATTAATGCAATGAGTAAATACATTACGTTTAAGGAACTTCCGTATACAAAGATGTACCCGAAAGTGGCTACGGACCACCAAATTGCTGCGATTGCAATAACAGATTTTCTTTCCATACGGTCAGACAAGGGACCCCAGATTTGCTGTCCTACAAGTTGGCTTAAGTTGTAAATTGTTACAGCTAATCCCCCTTGGACAGCAGTGAAGCCAGCATTTACAAAAGATACAGCAACAAAGGCAGTACCAGTCATATAGGCAACTTGCCAGAAGATAAACATAGTTGATACATGCCAAGTAATTTTCATTTTTAATACATCAATAAAGCTTGCATCTTTTACTGCTGGTTTTACTACATCAGTTTCACCTTCTGGTGTCCCGCAAGGAATCAAGCCTTTTTCTGATGGTTTATTGCGAACAACTAAAAAGATAATTATTGTACAAAGAACGGCCAATCCACCTAAAATCATAGCCGCTGTTTGCCAACCAAAAGAATTGGCTAACCGAGGTAACAAGATTCCGAAAGCAGCACCTGTAAGAACGCCACCTGCTGTAATTGTGCTCATAGCTCTTCCCCGTTTGCTAGGATGAAACCATGCACCAATCAATTTAGGAATTGTAGCACTGTAAACTCCTGCTGCCCCAAAGCCTACTAGGGCAATGATGATCACTGCTTTTAGAAAGTTGTTGGCCATAAGTCCAAAGAGCATTACAGCAATACCTAAGACTAGACCTGCTAAAGAGACTGAAGTTCTTGCTCCTATCTTATCAGCTAAATATCCCCAAATAAAAGAACATCCTGCATAACATAGACCAAAGACTGATACGATTGTACCTGCTGAGGTATTGGATAAGCTTAAGGACTCTTGAATTGGTGCCATAAGAATAGGTACAAACTGGACTCCGCACATAAGAATTATTTGGGTTAAAAACCCTCCAAAAACGACAATCCAGCCATAGTGTATAGAACTTTTTGACTGACCCATCTACATACCTCCATTACGTTTTTCAACGTCAGACTCGAGGAGTTATAGGTTGAAATATATTCGCTTGTAGAAAATATAGAGCACTATTGCTTAGATATAGCGTTGAAGCTATTTAATCCAATATGATATAATTGAGATTATCATGGACACACTTCAAGCACATCGTGGCAATAGTGCATTGGATTAAGTGGATATTACTTATTTGTTAAATTCTTCTTCATTACCGCTACGCATAGTAGTTTGATAGCCTCTCATAGGCTTAAGCATATATTTATTCTTTACAAAATAAAAACCGATCTTTTCAAGTTCTTTCTTAGTCATACCCAGAGCTGCAGGGATTTCAATACCATCAAGGCCTTTTGCAGCTTGTTCGTTCAGATATTTCAGTTGGGCTTTATTATCAAGAGCTAAGAATTCATCTTTAGTCATGGGTTTAACCTCCTTGTGCATTGGTAAAGTTGTCATTCCACAAATTAAATGTAAATCTTGGAAATTGGAACTTTCTTCAAACTCGCTCTGTTAGGGCAATAACAGATTCAGAGTTCAGGTGCCATGACGGTTAGGGCAATAACCGTCATGGCAATCTCCCCTGTGCGCTTAAGGAAGATACAATGCTACTTTAGAACCTTTTTCAGCTGCTTTTTTAGCTAGTTCTTCGATTGGGCCGTACTCCATACACTTTGCTAAGCAGTGGAGAACACAGGAGGGTTCTTTCCCCTCTTCAATGCGATCTTCGCAAACATCACAAAAGCTTGTGGGTACGGGAACATAGTTCCATTCCCATTTTTCTGCATCTTTTCTAAAGGGACCTACCTCAGTAAGTTTGATTCCCCATTTACCAAGTGGAAGTTCTTTTTCATTTTTACATGCAACTTCACAGGAATGACAACCTGAGCAATATTCATAGTCAATCAACAAACCGTATTGAGCCATTTTGACTTCCTCCTTTCATCATCTTAAGCTTCTTTGTAAACCTTACAAAGGATACTCTTGAAGGTATCACCAAATCCAAGCTTACCGGTGTGGTCGTGAGGCATTAGAGTGTTAACGTTGGATTCCCATACTCCAAAGAGTGAGGGTTCTTCCGCTTCTTTTTCTGGGAACCACCAGCCATGGGTAGCATGGACAACTTTCGGATGAATAGTTTCAGTTACTTTTGCAACGAATCTAGCTTTACCAAACATGTTTTCAACTACAACCCAGTCTCCATCAATAATTCCTAGTTCTTTAGCGGTTTCTGGATGGAGTTCTAATTCAGGATTAGGATCGATTTCACGTAAGGTTTTAATTTGTCTATGCTCGGAGTGGAAAGATGTATATTTTCTTGCCCCTGTGGTTAGGGTTAAGGGGTATTCTTGAGCAAGTTCTGGAGTACTATATACACTGTAAGGTGGCTCTTGGTGATATGGTAGAGCATCGTCGCCCCAAGACTCAAAGAGGGTAGAATTAAGCTCAACAAGACCGGTAACAGTGTTAAAGCCAGGCTCTCCGTCGAATCTCAAGAGACCTTTTTCATATTTCTTATAGGTATAGCCAGGTTGCCAGAGACCTTTTTTACGTAACTCTTCGAAACCAAAGCCTAAGTCTGGCTCAAGTTGTTCAGAGAAGAATTCAGAGACAGTCTCCCATGGCCATGCTTCAGGATTAAGTCTCTTACCTAACTCGAAGCAGACCTCAAGGTCAGATTTTGTTTCACCGACGGTGAGAGCTTTGTTCATAGCTCCGGCAAATACTGCGTTACGTCCGTAGTGAGTGAGTACTACTCCGTCATGCTCTGCGAAGGTAGGTAGAGGTAAGAAAATATCAGCAAGAGCCATTGCTGTTGGAGTCATGAAGGTATCTTGAACAACGTTAAATTCTAATTTTTTCAGAGCTTCGTACCAGCGATCTGGCTGTGCAGAGTTAGTTGGGGATAAGAAGTTACTACTATTGAACCAACCCATTTTGAGTTGATAAGGTTTACCGGTTTCTAGAGTATTCAGGGTTTCGTCTGGGTGAGTTGTAGCTAGAGCTGTGCTCACTGCAGGATATTTTTCTGCACCAATTCTCTTGCTCCAAAGCTCATCTGATAGCCATGAACGGGATTCCATCCGCCATTTACCCATGAGAGAAGCAGGTGGTCCAATGGTAACTCCGCCAGGTACGTCGAGGTTACCAGTGATAGCGATTAGAGCTAACAAGGCATGACCAAGTTGAACACCGTTGGGGTTTTGGTCAACAGCTAATCCCCAGCCAAGGCTTGCTGGTTTTGCTTTAGCAAAGACACGAGCTACTTCATAGATTTTTTCTACTGGAA
>JAAZLD010000187.1 GCA_012799495.1 Desulfitobacterium sp.
AATTTGTTTCGCCTTAGCATAAGGTTCAATTACAGGCCGAATCTTATTATAAGCCTCTTGAAGACTACTAAAGGTCTCTTCTTGCTGGTGCTGGGTATTTTCAATCCGAGAAAGAGCTAAGAGCTCATCTACTAAACGCTGTAATCTTAAAGTCTCATGATGAATAATATTTAAGAATCTCTCTCGCAGTTCAGGCGCCTCTGCTGCACCATCAATTAAAGTTTCCACAAATCCTTTAATGGAGGTCAATGGAGTGCGCAATTCATGGGAGACATTCCCCACAAATTCAGTCCGCACCTGTTCTAAACGCCGCAGTTCAGTAATATCATAACAAACTATAACAACTCCCCGAGAACGGCCTTTTTCACCATGAATAGGGTTAACTTCTCCTCGGATAATCTTGTTATTTAAAGAAAACTCCTTATTACCATGCTCACTCTGTTCCAGAGCAGAAGTTACCAACTCTTCCAGCTCTGTACTAAAAGTCAATTCTGTGAAGTACTTATCATGAACCTCTTCTTGATTGACCTCGAACATTTTTTCCGCAGCATGATTCAAAAGAAGGATCCTTCCTATATGATCTAAGGAAATAACTCCTTCTTGCATTCCCTTTAAGATAGCTTGGAGTTTTTGGGTTTCTTGACGTTGGGTCTGAATACTTTCTTTTACTTGCTGGCTTAAATTATAGATTTCCCGGGATATAATACCCATCTCCCGAGTATATTCTGGAAGATTAGAAGGGCTGTAATTTCCCCGCACAATTCCCTGTAAGGCCTTGGCTATACGTCGAAGCCGGACTTCTAACTGGGAAGAAAAGAAAAACACAACTCCCCCAGGCAAAAGAATTACTAAAGCCAAAGCTAGCCAGCTTACCTGCAGTTCTATACCTGTATCAACTTGAATAGCTAACCAGAAGAGCAAAAGAGAAAGGGCATTCCCCAATAGATAAATACCCATCAAAATCCATTTAATTCTCATAAGCTATCCTTTCAGTCGATATCCGATACCCCTCATAGTCTCAAGATATACTGGATTAGAAGGGTCCCTTTCGATTTTTTGCCTTAAATGACGTATATGGACATCTACAGTACGAGTGTCCCCCATATATTCATAACCCCAAATCCGTTCTAAGAGTTCCTCTCGAGAAAAAACCTTCCCCGGGTGGGAAGCTAAAACTCGCAAAAGTTCGAACTCTTTAGGGGTTAGTTCCACAAGTTCTCCCCTTACAAAAACCTGAAAACGATCTAGATCGA
Source organism: Desulfitobacterium sp. (assembly GCA_012799495.1). Lineage (GTDB taxonomy): Bacteria > Bacillota > Desulfitobacteriia > Desulfitobacteriales > Desulfitobacteriaceae > Desulfitobacterium. The sequence goes on from JAAZLD010000187.1 coordinate 1,254, forward strand.
TTCTTAAATCTTGCCAAAGGATAGAGTTTTCCTCTTCTACAGGCTTCATCCTTCTTAATCTAGCCCGGATCCGAGCGATTAATTCCCTAGGGCTAAAAGGCTTAGTAATATAATCATCTGCCCCGATTTCTAACCCTAGGACTTTATCGATCTCTTCTCCCCTAGCAGTCAGCATAATGACAGGCAAATCAGCAAACTTTGGTATTCTACGAATTTCAGAGCAAACCTCCAAACCGCTCATACCAGGTAGCATAATATCCAACACTACTAAATCGGGCTGTTTTTTTTCTAATATATCTAGAGCTTCAGGACCGTCACCTGCTATCAGGACCTGATACCCTTCTTTTTCTAGATTAAATTTAAGGAGTTCTTGGATCGGCTCCTCATCGTCCACTACCAGAATCACTGCCACTACAATACCCCCTCTTGTCTCCTACCAATAACTATACCATAAAGTTTAAGAGGGTTATACAGACAAAAGTCCCATTAACTATATGATTGAAGCCTTCTGAGGGATTCTGTACCCTACAGAAGGCTTATCTTCGCTCATCATTCAAACTACTATAATTAGGTAAATCTTGGGCATCTACAAGGATCACATCTACCCCTATTTTCTTCACCCGTTCCCAAGGAACGAGGATATCCTCACTCCTCCCACCAAAGAAGCTCCAGTTACGGGTAGCACCTTGTACCACAATCCCTTTAATAACCCCCCGCTCTAAATCAATATCTAAGTCTTTA
>JAAZLD010000188.1 GCA_012799495.1 Desulfitobacterium sp.
CTATAGGCAGTGAGCTATTATATGCTAATATCAGAAAATTCTAACAAATGAGAAGTAGCTATAATTACTCAAAATGGCTAGATAATTTGGAGGTGTTTTATGAGAATACTCGTTATCAATGGTAGTCCCAGAAGGGAGCGGAGCAATTCCCTATGTCTCACAAAAGCCTTTATCGAGGGGATAAAGACATCTATAGGCGAAAAGGAGTTAGGGGTAGAAGTTAAGCAGTTTAATGTTGCAGATTTAGAAATCCGTCCCTGTAAAGGATGTTTTTCCTGTTGGCGGAAAACTCCGGGGAAATGTTGTATTGAAGATGATATGGTCAAAGTAATTGAAGGACAGTTATGGGCAGATATCATTATCTGGAGCTTTCCACTGTATTACTTTAATGTCCCTGGTCCTTTGAAGATTTTAATCGATAGGCAGTTGCCGATGTTTCTTCCCTTCATGGTAGATCGGGAGGATGGTGTAGGGAGCGGCAATCATCCACCCAGATACGATATGAGCAGGAAGCGACATGTCCTTATTTCAACCTGTGGTTTCTATTCTGCTGAGCTCAATTACGACAGTGTTACAGCTATGTTTGATCGTATGTTGGGCAAAAATAATTTTGAGACAGTATTTTGTGGCCAGGGGGAACTTTTCCGAGTTAGGCAACTTTCCGCAAGGACTGGGGAATATCTAAAGGTGGTGGAAAACGCCGGTCGTGAATTCGTGGAAGAAAGGATAACTGACGGCACACGCAGGAAACTTGAGGAACTCCTTCTACCTAAAGAAGTATTCGAAGCTATGGCCGATGCTAGTTGGGGAATGGATAAAGAAACGGGACTAAAGATAAGCAATAAGTAATAAGTCACCCCGTAAGAAAGCAAGCAATCAAACAATTATAGGTATAATGACTCATATACAATGGCAGATATTCTAAAAGTAATCACTCCAATATCCCCGCAGCTGCCAAAGCGCTTTTTTCATCAGGGTAAAGAAAGAGATACTTTGTCAAACCTACCATTTCAAATATCTTTTGGTAATGGGGGCTTACGCCGTGGATTAACACCGTAAGCTTTTTTTCTTGGGTTTCTTTCAAAAGACAGATAAGTTGGGCAATGCCGGCGCTGTTGATATATTTAACTTCACTGAAGTTTAGGATAAGGGCCCTGTCGGAAGGCTTAATGAATGCCGCAAGGTCGGTGTCCGAATCAGTTAGATCCCCAGCCAGATGAAGGATGCGGATATTTTCTCTTTCCTGAGATGTGATATTAAAGTTCTTACTCATATACATCCTCCTTACCTTGAGAGTCTTCTGCTAAAATGACCAATCGGATTACAGTGCCCCCTTCAGGGGCGGAATTGACTTGAACTTCATCCACCAAGTTCTCTATTAGGAACCAGCCCCAACCTCGTGGGGAACTTACTCCGGCCAATTTATCCTCAATCTTTGGCTTATCTTTGTTTTCAAAAGGGCTGAAACCTTGGCCCTGGTCGCGGATGGAGATAATTAGCTTTCCTACAGTTTGAGTAAAAGTAATGACTACTTGCAGCTGGGGATTCATTTTATTACCGTGTTCCATAGCATTGATAATAGCCTCAGCCAGAGCAGTGTTGAGGTCATCTATGCGTTTTTCCGGCAGTCCCATTTTGCGGGCAACAGCATTGGCTGTCGCCATGACTATTTTTTCATAGCCCAAATGGGTAGGAATTTTTAGCTGGATTTTATTTTCTGTGCTTTGTTGTTTGGGATTTTGTGAAGGAGCCATAGTC
>JAAZLD010000189.1 GCA_012799495.1 Desulfitobacterium sp.
AAGCCCTTGGGATTTGAAATATCTGATAAGCATTTAAAACGTGCCGGACTAGATTATTGGCATTTACTTAATATAAACATTTATGAGAATTTTGAGGATTTCGAAGAGAAAAACCCTGTAGGTCCCCGTTATCTTGCTACAACTAAAGGGAAATCCCTTCATACAGAAATGAAATATGAGCAAGGAGGATACTTCATTTTCGGTAAAGAAACAGGAGGACTAGCACCGGAAATCTTAGCTAAGTATCCTGAACAAACTATTCGTTTACCTATGCGGAAGGAAGCCCGCTCATTAAACTTATCCAACTCTGTAGCTGTAATTGCTTATGAAGCTTTACGTCAATGGGGGAACCCTGGACTTGTCTAACTGAAATGATTTGCGGAGGAAAAACCATGACATATACCTGGACATTTGCCATAGCTTTTATAGTAGCCATACTTGCCACACCTGTGTCTATGAAACTTGGCCGTCGCTGGGGAGCTATATCTTACCCAGGAGGGCGTCATGTCCATAAATACCCCGTACCAAGACTTGGAGGGATTGCCATTTATGCAGCTTTTTGGTTGGCAGTGATCTTCTTAGGTGACTGGAATCGGGAGATTTGGGGATTATTTTTAGGAAGTACATTGATCGTAGCTGTCGGTGTTATAGATGATATTTTTGAGCTGCGTCCAGCGGTCAAATTAGTCTGGCAGATTATAGCTGCTACCCTTCTTTTATTCTTCGGCTTTAGCATGAACCATATTTCTCTACCTTTAATCGGCTCTGTGAACTTTGCCAACATGGGCTTGGCCTGGTTAGGTCTCCTTCTAGCGGTTTTTTGGGTAGTAGGAGTTGTTAATACTGTTAATATTTCTGATGGTCTAGATGGTTTAGCGGCAGGGATTTGCTTTCAAGCAGCTCTTCTCCTCTTTTGGTCTGCTAATCGGATCGGTGAGGTGACGGAAGCTCATTTAACCCTGGCTTTAGCCGGAGCAGCTTTAGGATTTCTGATCTTTAACTTTCATCCTGCTAAGGTTTTTATGGGAGATTCCGGAAGTATGTTTTTAGGGTATATTATTGGTGGAGTTTCTATTATGGGCTTATTAAAAACTGCCACAGTTCTTGGCTTAATCTTTCCTTTGTTGATCTTAGGAATGCCTTTAGCAGATTTGACCTTTGCTATAATTCGCCGTAAACTAAGAGGACATTCCATTGCCCAAGGGGATCGGGGACATATTCACCATCGTTTACTAGACGGGGGGTGTAGTCAGCGTCAAGCTGTTCTGATACTCTACCTTATTAGTGGTTGCTTTGGAGTAGCAGCAGTATTAGGAACTTTAGGATACTGGGGATGGGCCACTGTGCTTTTAATGGCTGACTTTGCATTGTTATTGACCATTATATTCCGAAGAACAGCCTTCTTAACAGCAATGAGTAGAAGGCATAGTAAATAGGTAAAGTTCAAAAGGAGATGATAGTGTGGAAATTCGTTTTCATGGTCATGCTTGTTTTGAGATCATAGGGGAGCAAGGGAGAATACTCATCGATCCCTTTCTCACGGGAAATCCTTTAGCAAAAGTGGGGCCAAAGGATTTTAAAGAATTAGATGCTATACTAGTAACTCATGGACACGGAGATCATTTAGGGGACACTATCGAAATTGCTAAGAATACCGGTGCTACGGTAGTTTGTGTATTTGAACTTTCTCGTTTGCTGGAGAAATACGATGTGAAAACTCATGCTATGCATATCGGTGGTAAATATACTTTTGATTTCGGAGTGATAGGCTTAACCCAGGCTTTACATGGTGCTGTCTTTGTTCCTCCAGAAGATCAGGAATCTATTGCCTATGGTGGTTTAGCCTGTGGCTTCTTAATTAAAATGGAGGATAAATGGATCTACCACGCAGGAGATACAGGTCTTTTCGGTGATATGGAACTGATTGGACGCCGTCATCCACTTGAGGTTGCCCTTTTACCTATTGGGGATAACTTTACTATGGGTCCCGAAGATGCTGTTTATGCCGCTACTTTGTTGAAGCCAAAAAGGGTCATTCCTATGCATTATGATACCTTCCCCTTGGTAGAACAGGATCCAGCTAAGTTTAAAGAAATGTTAGAGAGAGACTTTCCTGCTTGTAAGGCTGAAATCATTGCTCCCGGAGAAAGCCTCAACATTTAGTAATATTATTTTTATAATATATTTATTAGGGCATCTTAATGCAAAGTGCCTCTAATTTCAAAAACTATATACCTGTTATTTGAACACAAATACCTGTCCTAATGGACAGGTATTTTTTGTTACGCTTTCGGAGAAACTCTATATTAAGGAGTTGATCTTATGACACGAAAACCATGCACAAACAACTGCTCCTATTATGTAGAAGGACGATGTCGTTTAAGGGAGCGACCTATAGAGAGAAGTCCTTTTTGTGCGTATTATGAGAGTCAATATTTGAGTAGGGGGATGATTTAGATGGAAGAGAGGAAGCAAAAAAGCACAAAAAGACCTAGGCTAAGAAGAACTGATGCCTATGAAGCCTTGAAAATGGAAATTGCTGCTGAATTAGGATTACTAGATCAAGTTAGGGTAAAAGGGTGGCACTCTCTATCAGCTAAAGATGCAGGAAAAATAGGTGGGTTAATGACTCAGCGCATCAAAAGTAGAGCAAAATCTCAAGAAAAAAATGAGTAAAGCTAAAACTAACC
>JAAZLD010000190.1 GCA_012799495.1 Desulfitobacterium sp.
AAAAAGAACAACTTCGAGAAATGTCTCAAGCCGGGTGGACCATAGCCAGCCATACTCGTAGTCATCCCTATTTGACTGGATTAAACCAAGAACAACGAAAAGCTGAATTAGAAGGCTCCCGTATAGTCTTAGAAGAGATTCTAGGTCAGCCAGTTAGATATATTGCCTATCCTTATGGAGTGTATGATCAAAATATTATCGATGATTGTAAGAGTGCTGGTTATACCATGGCCTTTACTATAGAGCGGGGATGGGCAAGTAGTGAAGATCCTTTTCGCTTAAAGCGAGTATATTGCTATGCTAATATGGGCCTTGAGGAATTAAAAAGGAGAATCGAAGACCCTATTTATTAAGAAGAACCTTATTACTAAAGAGAACAATTTACCTGTTATTCAGTTACATTAATAACTTCATGAAACCGATTATCATATCAACTAATAACCACAAAAGCCAATATAAATACACTAATAACTTCGGGCTATTGCTAAGGAAGAGCTAGTTTAGCTTTCCTGAGCAATAGTTTTTTATTTTTAGTAAATTTCCCACTGGAAAAAATAACTAAAAAATATACGGACAACTCACTCTTTATTATTCTAATCATATCTTGTATTGTAACCAGATATTACCAATCCGAAAGGGGGATATTTATATGGCATTAGGAGCAGGTGGAGCATGTGGTCCTAACTATTTACAAGGTATTGCTATAGTAGTGGTTATCGTCCTCTTATTGATTGCTATGGGGATTGTATTCTAAATAGGAAATAGGAAATAGATAATAGGCAATAGGTAATAGGTAAAACAAAAGGAGGGTAACGCATGTACGGATTAGGTGCAGGTTATGGATGTAATGTTGGTGGCGGAATGGGCTTGGGCGTTGGGGTTGGAGTAGGCATCATCGCCATTGCTATTCTAATTCTCATTGCTTTAGGTGTAATCTTTAGCTAAAGGTAAGAACAAACATTACTTCAAATAAAGAAATTTAAGGAGGTTATTTATATGGCATTCGCAGGTGGCGGAACAAATTGGGGAGCAGGTATTGCTATCGTTGTTGTGATTATTTTACTCCTTATCGCATTAGGAATCGTATTTTAAGACAGAAGGCAAATAAGAACAGAAGTTGAATCAAGTAAAAAAATGGGGGTGTATTCATGTACGGATACGGCGGTTTTGGCGGATGTAATTATGGCGGTGGTGCGGGCGTAGGTGTGGGTGCTGCAATTATTGCCATTGCGATCCTTATTCTTATAGAATTAGGTGTAATCTTCAGCTAATAGTTTCAAATACTAGGCCTCCTTAGCATAGGGGGCCTTTACTTATTCCTTAAGCAATCCTCACAGCCACCTCTTGGTGGGGTTCAATAGGTCACTAAAATCGTCCCGAAAGCGAACGGTTCCTGAACAAAACTGTCCGCCTTTGGGACGTATTCGTATGATTACCTATAATCAAAGAGAAGGCGCCACTCCGTAAAACAAAATTGATACTATATACTTATCAAAGGCTACGAGTAATTCCGGCGTTTTAAATACGAATGACTGGCTAATTTTGTCGAAACCAGTTTTGGGAGCTAGTTTCAGTCTAGATGGGTCAAGAGAGCAAGATTATGGCACAACATTTGCAAGAATATTCAGAATATTAACAGGTAAATTCTATTGTGGTTGGGAATTTACATTGGTGGGAAGTGAATAAAGTAATAACAAGGAAGGAGGTGATAGGAAATGAAAGGGCTTTTGTTGGTATATACCGGTAATGGCAAGGGAAAGACCACAGCTGCTTTAGGATTGAGCCTCAGGGCATTAGGGCACGGCCAGAAGGTGGGCTTTTTACAATTTATGAAAGGAAGCAGAAATTATGGCGAGGTGAAAATTTCTGAGAAACTCTCCAATTTGACATTAGAACAGACCGGGAGAGATTGTTTTGTTTCCTATGAAGATCCTGACCCTATCGATATCGCTATGGCCCATGAAGGTTTAAAAATCCTATCACAATGGTTTGAAGAGGATCGCTTTGACTTGATTGTTGCGGATGAACTTTTAGTTGCCTTAGCTTTTAAATTGTTTTCAGTTCAGGAAGTCCTGGAACTCATTGAAAAGCGTCCCCCGCGCTTGAATCTTGTTTTAACAGGACGCTATGCACCAGAAGAAATTCTGGAGATTGCAGATACCGTAACGATCATGGAGGAGCACCGGCATGCTTATCAACAAGGGGTTGAGGCGAAGGAAGGGATGGAGTTTTGAGAAGTAGCGATTATGAAACATGGTTAGAACGTCTCTGGCAAGGGGATCGGAGAGCAGCAGCTAAGCTTATTTCCCGGGTGGAAGATAACCAAAGCCGGGTAGACATTATGTCCAAGATCCTCCCTAAGTCTGGAGAACGTATGGTACTAGGCATTACCGGACCACCGGGAGCAGGTAAAAGCTCCCTGGTAGGTGCAATTACCCAGCTTTATCGTGAGCAAAATGAAAAAGTCGGTATTGTAGCTGTTGACCCAAGCAGTCCTTATACAGGTGGGGCTATTTTAGGTGACCGGATCAGGATGCAGTCCCATAGCACTGACCCCGGGGTATTTATCCGAAGCATGGGTACCCGGGGACATTTAGGTGGAGTGGCACGCTCCGCCGTTGATGTCTTAAGAATATTGGAAGTAGCAGGATATGAACGTCTTATTCTTGAGACAGTGGGTGTGGGGCAATCGGAATTAGACATCATGGAATTGGCTGATACCATAATTGTGGTCTTAAATCCAGGAACAGGAGATGGAATCCAGACAATAAAAGCAGGCATTATGGAAATAGCCGATATTTTTGTAGTAAATAAGGCGGATTTGCCTGGTGCTGAGCGCCTCAAGAATGATATTGAAATGGTCTTAGATCTCAATGGTGAAAAACCTTGGCGTGCCCCTGTTGTCATGACTAGTACCCTTGACCAACGGGGATTACCGGAACTTCTCGGACAAATTAAACTACACCAGGATTTTTTGGTTCAATCGGGAAAAAACTTGAACGCCGTAAACAAGTCTTCGCTCAAGAAGTTTGGTGTCATTGGGAAGAAATTGCCCAGCAGAACTTTAATAATGTGTGGAAAAGCTTACAAAGTACTGCTTACATTTTAGAAGAACCCAATCCTTACTTACTAGCCGAAAAAATTTGGGAAATGATAGTCCAAAAAAGATAGATATAGGGTGGGTCATTAGGAGTGTGATTTTGGAAAAGGTTAGCTGAAATGGTATGAAGGAAGATTTTAATCGTTGGCAAAAGGCTTACGGGGAAAAGAAAGAGCGTAAAGGACCTTTTATGACTGTCTCCAGTGTCCCAATAGATCCTCTTTATTCTCCAGATAACATTCCCGAAATTGATTTAGGAAAGACATTGGCTATCCTGGCGAGTACCCCTATACCCGAGGAGTACGGACTAATATGTATCGGGGAAGGCTTTGGACAATGCGGCAATTTGCCGGTTTTGCTACAGCAGAGGAATCCAATCAACGTTATAAATTCCTGCTAAGCCAAGGGCAAACTGGTCTAAGTGTCGCCTTTGATATGCCAACTATCATGGGATATGACTCTGATCATCCACGTGCCTATGGGGAAGTAGGCCGGGTAGGTGTAGCCATCGATTCCCTTCAAGATATGGAAACTTTATTTAAAGATATCCCCTTAGATAAAGTCAGCACCTCCATGACTACTAATGCTCCCGCAGCTGTTATTTGGGCCATGTATATTGTTGCTGCGGAAAAACAAGGGGTTCCAGCCTATAAATTAACCGGAACTATCCAAAATGATATATTAAAAGAATATATCGCCCAAAAATCCTGGATTTTTCCACCCGAACCTTCCCTCCGGCTAATTACGGATATTTTTGCTTATGCCCGGGATTATGTCCCCAAATGGAATACCATCAGTATTAGCGGTTATCACATCCGGGAGACAGGGGCCACAGCTCTCCAAGAATTAGCTTTTACATTAGCGGATGGGTTTGCTTATGTAGAAGCAGGAATTAAAGCTGGATTGAATGTTGATGATTTCGCTCCTAGATTATCTTTCTTTTTTAATGCCCATAATGATTTCTTTGAAGAAATAGCTAAATACCGGGCTGCCCGCCGGATTTGGGCACGGCATATGAAGGAGAAATATGGTGCTCAAAAAGAGGAAAGCCTCCTTATGCGTTTTCATACCCAAACAGCAGGATGTTCCCTTACTGCTCAACAGCCGGAGAATAATATTATCCGTACAGCTTACCAAGCAATGGCAGCAGTCCTTGGAGGGACCCAATCCCTGCATACTAATTCCATGGACGAAGTTCTAGCCTTACCCACGGAAAAAGCGGTGCAAATTGCTTTGCGAACTCAACAAATCCTTGCCTACGAAACAGGTGTTGTCAATACTATTGATCCACTGGCAGGCTCCTATTTTGTTGAAGCATTAACCAATCAAATGGAAGAAGGGGCCGAAGAGTACTTCCAGAAAATTGAGGAACATGGTGGTGTCCTTGCCGCTATCAATCAGAACTTCTTCCAGAAAGAAATCGCAGATGCTGCCTATCGTTATCAAAAAGAAATTGAAACAAAAACCCGTATTATTGTAGGAGTTAATGAATTCCAAGTCCAAGAAAACATCGAGATCGACTTGTTGAAAATTGACCCGGAAATCGAAAGGAGTCAAGTTCAAAGGGTTAAAGAATTAAGGGCAAGCCGGGATAATTTACTTGTTAATAATACCCTTGCTGCTCTTAAAGAATCAGCTTTAGGTACAGATAATCTTATGCCGAAAATAATCGACGCCGTCAAGGCATACGCCACGGTAGGGGAAATCATCGGCACCCTTAAAGAGGTTTTCGGCGAATATAGGGAACAGTCTGTATTTTAGTTCTTTAGATAGTATGAGCGGGGATTTATTTATATAAATGGAGGGATACAGGTGGTTCAAGGAAAGATTCGGGTATTAGTTGGTAAACCGGGCTTAGATGGACATGACCGGGGTGCCAAAGTCATCGCGCGGGCATTGCGGGATGGAGGAATGGAAGTTGTTTATTCCGGATTGCATCAAACTCCCGAACAAATCGTGGAAACGGCTATCCAAGAGGATGTAGATGTTATCGGCTTAAGTATCTTATCAGGATCCCATATGACTGTGTTTCCAAGGGTAAAAGAACTTCTGAAAGCTCAAAATGCGGAAGATATCATTGTCATAGGTGGGGGGACTTTACCGGAAGAAGATATTAAAGAGTTAATAGAAGGGGGATATGCGACAGCACTTTTCACCCCCGGTACACCGACCGACGACATTATTCAATGGATTAAAGACAGGATAATTCAATAAAAGCTAACTATTAACAAAAATGTAACACCAATCAAATGATTGGTGTTACATTTTTGTTGCTAAGGTTTTTGACTTGCTTGTTCATCTATATTTAGAAGTCATCAAAATTTATTTAAGAAGAAATGAGAATAGCCTGCTTACTAGTGGGAAAAAGCTTCTTACCACCACCAGCGACGGCGCAGTCTAAACCAAGGGAAACCAAAACCAAATCCAAACCAGGGAAAACCCCACCAACCCCACATAGTAATTCCTCCTTTATCCTTGATATAGTACAATATGTGTAAAAAGGTAAAAAATGACAATGTATTCACATCTTTTTAGGTTGTCTGTTTAATTATTCTTATCAAGGGGATAATAATTGAGGACTCTTGGGAAAAGGGGGATGACCTTGTCCTTTATAACTTTGGTCATTCTGGAATGGTTTTTACTTTTAGCCGCAACATTAGTCTTTTTCGGTGGAATTCGAGGGACTATTGGTGCAATATTTATTCTCAGTTGTATTGCCTTCTATACCCGGCCAGATAGTTTTTGGGTATGGGAAACATCCCTATTAATTGGGGTAGGGGTATGTTTAGCTTTCCTTTATTTCTTTGCTTATAAAGCAGGCCAAGGTAATATTGTAATGGGTCTAGCTGGAGGGATCGCTGGATTGGTGGTTTTTGGTGCTTTAATGACTCCTTTCATAGCAATTCTTATTTGGGCTCTAGTCATGGGGGTGGGGTTGATTCCCCAAACAAAACTCAAAAATGTTCTTTGGGGTTTCTCACCTGTTTTATGGCGTGGAATAATGGGGTTATTATGTATTCTTGTAGGGAACTTAATGATCTAAAATTATGAAGGGTAATGATTAGACAACCTAAAGCTTAGAAGACATAATGACTTAGAAACATAATGTAAAAAAACTCTAGGAGAACTTTCCGGTGGAAAGTTCTTTTTCTATATCTAATAAATGGAGGAACCTTCCAACAAAACCTTTTACGGACAATGGATAGTGCACAGTTAAGCCGGAATGGGGTATAATATCCTTTATGGAGGTAAAACATGAGGAAGAAGATGAAGATATGGACCAGGCCACAGCCCCTCCTTGATTCACAAGGGAATGGATATCATGGGAGAACTATTGCTAAGAGATTGGGAATTTCACCAGTTATTTCTGATATTCTCTGGCAACGGGGTTTGAAGGAAGAAGAAATTATCGAGTTTTTACGCCCTTCTTTATTGGATTGCCCTTCTCCTTTTGATTTTAAAGATATGGCTAAAGCCGTAGAGAGACTAGTAGAAGCCCGCCAAAAAGGTGAAAAGGTACTCATTTATGGCGATTATGATGTGGATGGAGTAACTAGCACAGCACTTTTATTTAAAGTGTTAAGGGATTTGGGGATTCAGGCCATTACATATATCCCCAACCGAATGGATGAAGGTTATGGATTGCATAAAGAGGCTATAAGCAAAGCTCATCAAGCTCAGGTAAAAGTAATTATCACTGTGGATTGCGGCATTACTGCTGTAGAAGAAGTAGATTATGCCAAGACCTTAGGGATAGATATTATTCTTACAGATCACCATGAGCCACCGGAGGTTATTCCTCAAGCTATGGCCATACTAAACCCGAAAATGGCAGATTCAGGCTATCCTTTTCGAGAATTAGCAGGAGTAGGAGTTGCCCTTAAATTAGCCCAAGCTTTAATAGAAACTCAGGAAAGTGAAGAGGAAAATCCTCATACTTTACTAGAAATAATAGACTTGGCAGCTTTAGGTACAATAGCTGACCTAGTTCCTTTAGTAGGAGAAAATAGGGTCATTGTTGCCCATGGACTAAAAAGAATGGAAAAAACCATCCATTTAGGCTTAGCTACCCTATTAGAAGAATGCGGATTAGCTAATAAACCCCTGACTGCGAGACAGATTGCTTTTATGGTGGCACCGCGGATTAATGCAGCTGGTCGAATGGATAGTCCCCGAGCAGGACTAGAACTTCTGATCACAGGGGATGAAGCTCGGGCTAAAGAACTGGCTAGGTTATTAAGTAAAGAAAACACTCAACGCCAGGCCACGGAAAAGGAAATCTTAGCTGAGGCCATAGATATGCTGGAACAAGAACCCCTTCCGAGGGTAATAGTTCTTTCGGCAGAAAACTGGCACCATGGTGTCATCGGTATTGTTGCTTCACGTTTAGTAGAACGTTATTATCGCCCGGTGTTCTTAATCGCTGAAGAGGAGGATATAGGTAAAGGTTCAGCCCGAGGAATTGCCGGGTATCATGTATTAAATGAATTACGATCTCATGAAGAACTTATGGAAAACCTAGGGGGACATAGTCAAGCAGCTGGATTTTCCTTAAAAAAAGATAAAATATCTATTCTCCGAGAAGCTTTAAATAAATCTGCAGAAAAATATCCGGAAAGCTTATATTACGAACCTGTCCGGATAGAAAAATGCATTTCATTAGAAGAATTGAACTCCGATCTGATGGAAGAAATAGAGTATTTAGCTCCCTTTGGCTTTGGAAATCCTAATCCTGTTTTTGCCGGAATCAAATATCCACTTTTTCAAGCGGATACAGTTGGTAAGGACCAAGATCACCTCAAATGTTACTTCGGGAATTATGGTGAATGGGAAGGAATTGCCTTTCGCAAAGGAGAAAAGTTAGAGAAAATTATTAATTCTTCTACTGTGGATGTAGCTTTTAATTTAAGTTGGAATAATTATCAGGGTAATCAACATATACAGCTTGGTATTCGAGATATTACCTCTTCGGCTACCTGGCAGGAAGATCTCTTACTGGATAATGAAGCCCACCGAGAGATTACGCAAGGACAAAGAGAGGTTGCAGCTACCCAGGAAAAGTTCTTAGAAGTAATAGATTGGCGAAGTAAAAGTGGAGAAGAATGGAGGAAAGCTCTCCAACCTTTCGGGGAAAATATCCGCCATTGGGACTGTACCAGGGCCTATCCCCAAGAAGTATCTCAAGAAGAATCTCAAGAAGAATCTCAAGAAAAATCTCAAGAAAATGAAAAACTCGCTCTGATTTCGGGAATACCTACTTCTCTAGAGGAGCTTAAGGATAAACTTTATGAATGGCAAAAGATAGGGATCCAAAAGGTATTTTTAGTTGAGCCACAAGGAAATGAAGATGTATTACGGGAACGAGTGAGATTTTTATCTCGGGATGATCTTGTCCAAATTTACAGAGTGTTATATGATCGGGCTATTAAGAATAATCCCTTCCCTTGGGATGGTAGTGGATTTCCTAAATGGAAGGCGAAAAGGAGTCTTGAAATTTTTGAAGAACTAGGATTGCTTAAGTTTTTGGGACGAAAAAACAATTCTTTTCTTTTACAATGGTTTCCCGCTGATCAAAAACTAGATTTAGAATCTTCCCTGCGTTTTCGCAGTGGAAGAATACGGTGGGAAGAATTGAAAAAATTCCAAGCTGAATATAAATTTAAACCATGGGAAGAATTGGAGAAATCTATTTTATCCATTCACAATGTTGGGTGAATGGGAAAGGTGTGAGCATTTTGGATTTGAAAGAGCATATTCGCGTGATTGAAGATTTTCCCAAGCCAGGGATTTCCTTTAAAGACATTACCACATTACTAAAAGATGGAGAAGTTTTTAAAAGTGCTATCAATCTCTTAGCAGAGGAAGTAAAGAAATTTGAACCAGATATTATTGTGGGGCCAGAAGCTCGTGGCTATTTATTGGGAGCACCTGTGGCCTATGCCCTTGGTATCGGTTTTGTTCCAGTAAGAAAACCTGGCAAACTTCCAGGGGAGACTATCAGTGAGACTTATGAGTTAGAATATGGAACAGATACCTTAGAAGTCCATAAGGATGCACTTCACCCTGGTCAAAGGGTAGCCATAGTTGATGATTTATTAGCCACTGGTGGTACAACCTATGCCACTGCTAGACTTGTAGAAAAAACTGGTGCAAAGGTAGTGAATTTTAGTTGCTTAATCGAGTTAAGTGAATTAGGTGGACGGAAAAAATTAAAGGATTATAATACCTTTTCTTTGATACAATATTAGAAAAATAGGAGGAAGGAGCAGTTTCATGTCGATTAGCGAGCTCATG
>JAAZLD010000191.1 GCA_012799495.1 Desulfitobacterium sp.
GTCCCCGTGGCACACCTATTGCGAGCGTGCCAAATGACCTGTCCCCGTGGCACACCTAGAGTAGAAAAAGTATTAGGACTAAAATCGTCATAAAGGCTAAGACTGAAAGAGTGACGATTATTCCTAAGGTTTTCTCCGTTACCGAAGGTAGGATAATATTGGTAGACAGGGCTATAAGGAGAAAGAAGATCACTCCTAAAATACTACTCCTGGCTGGAGGAGAAAAAAGAACTAAGTTTCTACTGATATTTGGGGAGTTACTGCTAGGATTCATGACTTTTCCTCCTTGGAGTTATTGGAAGATATGGGTGAAAGCTCGATAAATAATTGAGTCAAAAGAGCAAGAAAAGAAATGATCAAATTACCTGGAGCACCTGGTAGTTCAAAAAGGGGTACATTAAATGAGGTATCAGGGGTTTCGCTGAAACCACTAAAGGGACCACTCAGACTCAAAGAAAAGGAGAGGTTGTCTGGGAAAAGAGGCTCATCTTCACTTTCTGGTGAATTAGAATTCTGCCGAGGTCCTTCCTTCCGTAAAGAAGTCTGACCTTGCGGAAAAAGGTAACCTTGAGGAGAAGTTTGTCCCCGTTGGCTAGACCCTTTAGGAAACCCCTGGCCCTGGTAATGTAGTAACTCCCAGAGCTCTTCCATGGTCAGTGTATTTGTTTGGTTGGAAAGGGAGAAGCGAGAAAGGTGTGGAGGTTTAACGAAGGAACGCTTAATTAAAAAGCTTATGAAAAAGTCCAGTCCTGCTACTATTAAACCGGCATAGGGTAGTTTGACTCTACCTAAAGGAAAAAGAACTCCACTAACAGGAGAAAAGGGAATGTTCTTGTGGATAGGGCTATTTATGAGAAGAGAAAAAGTAAGGGGAGTGACATGGAACTCCTCCTGAATTTGGTAGGGGTTTGCCAAGTCACTCACCTCCTTAAACCTTTGTAAAATCCCCAATCAAAACCAAGTATGCAGGATTAGCAAACCTCCGATCACTAAAACTATAATGAATGATATAATTGTTATAGGGTTTTTAGATAGGGAACTACTGAATTTTACCCCACAATAACCATTTGGAGGCATAAAAACAACCTCTTAATCCTCTTTTAGGCCGGGAATCTTTAGACCTGGAGGTACTTTTAAACCTGGGGGAAGCTTAAGGTCTTTGGGTAGTTCCATAGTTTTTGGGGCTTTACCACCGCCGATAACATCGAAAACCTTTTGGGCCATGTTTTTAATTTCATCTGGTAAGGGAAGTTGATCAGCGCTAGGCATACCGTGAATAGAGGTGGTAATAGTAAGATTCACCATGGCCATAACTCGCTCGAAGCTTTGTTGGGCTTGGAAATAGTTGCGAATAAGGGGATGTTTATTCATAAGACGTACTTTTAAATCAATAAGACCTAAAGCATCCTTTTCCGGTACGACTTTGCTGATCATCTGGGTGGTTACTAATTGGCGTTCTTTCTCTTGATATTCTTGGAAAGCTTCACTTGCTTCAGGATCTTCTTTGATGGCAGCTTCCGCTGCTAAAACGGCTTGTACTTCGGGGGTTTGAAGTAGAGCCTCTCCAAGTTCCCGA
>JAAZLD010000192.1 GCA_012799495.1 Desulfitobacterium sp.
AAAGCATAATCCCCTGTCCTGAAAATATAGAGGACAGGGGATTTTTGTTTCCAATCACAAAAACATGTGAGTGAAACAACAGTATTTTCTCGAAAAATGCGGTATTATATAAGAACCTCCAAGTTACTAGCAAACATCCGGAAAAGGATGGTGAGGGTTATGAAAATAAAATACTTAATGGAACAATGGGGCATTACGTTTATGATTCCATTTACGATAACCCTAATTGTTTTAATAGGTGGAGCTTTTTTAGCAGTTGTTTACCAGGAACAGTCGAGACAAGAGAAGATGCTTCTAAATAATGCGGAGAATCTTGCTGATGGTGTTCTTTCAGCTCGGACAGTCTTTGCCAAAAATCAAGATCGGATTAACTATGACAGTAAGGGAAATTATGAATTTAAATTTTTGAATCCCGTTGCAGGAGCAGCTCTTTATATTGATGAAATAAATGAACTAAGCGATGTTAGAATCAAACAAACAAGCGATCTATATCGCAATCCTAATGTCAAACCAGATCCTTGGGAAGAAAAAGCTCTTGAGGCTTTTAAAGAAGATCCAGAATTAGAAAGATATTATGGCAAAGTCAAAGGTTCAGACTCTACTTTTAACTATGCTGTTCCTTTGAAGATAGATGAAAGCTGTCTTCAATGTCATGGAGAACCAGCAGGGGAAATGGATATCACTGGTTTTGTTAAAGAAGGGTATAAGGTTGGGGATTTAAGAGGAATAGTTAGCATTAAAATACCTTTGGAAGAATATCAGGTTAATGGTCAGGAGAGAGTATACTCAACTTGAACATCAGCTAAAATGGGCAGAAAAACGCGGCACATCTTTAGCCTTATTGATTTTCGATATTGATCACTTTAAGAAAGTTAATGATAAATATGGTCATTTAGCAGGAGATCATGTGTTAGCTGAATTGGCTCAATTAGCTAAAGGTTTAGTTCGCAAAAATGATATTTTGGCACGCTTCGGTGGGGAAGAATTTGTTCTAATTGCCCCCAATACAGGAGAAAAGGGAGCTTATAAACTAGGAGAAAGGATCCGCCGTGCAGTAGAAAGCCATACCTTCCAATATGAAGGAGAAAAGATGTCGGTAACTGTTAGCATAGGGATAGCGGTTCTAGATGAAAGTAATGATGATCAGCAAAAACTTCAAGAAGAGTTAATTAAAGCTGCGGATGAAGCTCTTTACCTAGCCAAAAACAAAGGCCGCAATCGGGTAGAAATATCTAGCAAAAGAGAGTAATCATTAAAAAGAGTAAAGGTTGCTAGGAAATTCTATCTAATTAAGGGGAATTAAAGCTAACTGAATAATGATAAATAGGATATAATTAGGTTAAAAGTAAAGACTATAAATAATTAAAATGATGAAACGGAGAGTAGATTTTTTTGGGAAGTTTAGGGATTTCAGCCTTAATCGTTTTAATTCTTATTTTAGCCAACGGTCTATTTGCGATGACAGAAATCGCTATCGTCACTTCAAAGAAGAATAGACTGGAGGTTCTTGCTGAAAAGGGGGATACAAGAGCCAATGTTGCTTTGGAATTAGCAGAAAATCCTAACCAACTTCTATCTACTATTCAAATCGGTATTACTATGATTGGCGTGGTCACAGGGGCCTTCGGTGGAGCTACAATCGCTGGGCAATTAGCTTATTATGTAGAACAGGTTCCTGGACTTGCTTCTATAAGCTATCAGTTGAGCTTTGTTATTGTAGTTGGTTTATCCACTTATCTCTCTTTGATTATCGGGGAGTTGGTCCCTAAACGGATCGGGATGAATAACCCGGAAAAGGTGGCTTGTGTAGTAGCCAAGCCCATGCAATTCTTTTCCAGGCTTAATCGCCCTATAATTTGGTTTCTCAGCAAGTCAACGGAACTTGTCCTAAAGTTTTTGCGAGTTAAACCTAATACGGAACCTGAGGTTACTGAAGAAGAGATCACTTCCCTGATTGAACAAGGTGTTTATAGTGGAGTAGTTGAAGAAATCGAACAAGATATGGTCGAGCAGATTTTCTATTTAGGGGATAAGCGGTTGGCAGATATCCTAACCCCTCGAACTCAACTGGCTTGGATCGATATTGAAGATTCTTTTGAACATATTATTGACACCATGGTTACAAGTCCCCATAGTAAATTCCCTGTTGGGAAAGGTAGCCTAGATAGTTTTCAGGGGATTATTCATACAAAAGACGTCTTTGCAAAGATAGTCTCTGGGGGAAAGTTCGATATTAAGGATTGTATTAGAGAGACTTTAATCCATCCTGAGTCTATGAGAGTATATCAAGCTTTAAAAACCTTCCGGGAAGCTGGTCGTCATGAAGCTATTGTCATCGATGAATACGGCGGTATTGAAGGCTTTGTCACCCTCCATGATATTATGGAGAATATCATTGGAGAAATGCCTTTAAGTGAAGAAGAACCTGATCCAGAGATCATCGAGAAAGATGAAAACTCTTGGTTGGCTGATGGGTTAGTACCTATCGATATATTCATGCGTTATTTTGATATTGAAGACACTCCTCTTCCTTCTTATTACCATACTTTAGGTGGTTTAATAATCAACGAGATTGGGGATATACCTAAAGAAACTGATAAAGTAGTTATCGGAGATTTGCAGTTAGAAGTGGTAGATATGGATAATGTGCGAGTAGATAAGGTCTTGATTACGAGAATAAAAAATGAAGAAAATGCAATTTAAAGTGCAGGTGAAACCTATGGATGAGCAAGGGGATATCTTTCCTAGGGGAAGAACACTCCTTAGATATATTCCAATAATGTTATTTATGCTAATTGTTATCTCTACTTTAAGTGGATGCCATCTAGTCAAAACAACGATCTCATCTCCTTCCTCCACTGGCGAAGATTCTCAAGTGGGACAAATTCCGGAATCAGAACCCGAACCAGAACCGGAACCAATTGTTTTGGAAGAGGAGATTACCTTAACAGCCCTAGGAGATATCCTCATGCACAATACTCTCATTTGGTCCGGGGGTCAGTCTGATGGGAGTTATGCTTTTGATTTCTTTGGAGATGTGGCTCATCTAATGGAGGAGGGGGATTATTGTACTACTACCTTGGAGACTGCTCTTGGTGGACCGGAGAAGGGCTATACAGGGTACCCTTTATTTAATAGTCCTGATGCTATAGCCTATCACTTGGAAGAGAATGGGGTAGGCGGGGTAGTTGCTTCCAATAACCATATTCTTGACCGAGGCTTTAAAGGTGCACTACGGACTGTAGAAATTCTAGAGGATGCAGGCCTAAATGTATTAGGGATCAAACAAAGCCCGGAAGATCCAGGCTTTATAATCAAAGATATTCGTGGTATTAGGGTTGGTTATTTAGCTTATACCTATGGCACTAATGGCCTAACTCTTCCTCAAGAACATAATTACTTTATTAACATGCTTGAGAAAGATAGAATCCTCGAAGATATAGAAAAACTAAGACCTGAAGTAGATGTCTTAATCCTCATACTCCACTGGGGAGTAGAATACAGCATCTCCCCGACGGAGAATCAACGGGAATTAGCTCGGGAATTTCTTCAAGCAGGGGTAGATGCCATTGTAGGAAGTCACCCCCATGTGGTTCAACCGGTGGAATATTTCAATATAGATGGGCAGGAAAAATTTGTAGCCTACTCCATTGGTAATTATATCGGCCATCAGCGGGGGCAGGAGCGGAATAGTGGGGTTATTCTCCAATTGAAGTTTCGCCAAGAGAAGGTGATTCAGCCAGGGAGCAATGGGACTGAAGAAAAACTACTATCAGAAAGTATTGTTTTAGATAAAGTAGAAATGATTCCTACCTTCTCCCATAGCTATTACCAAAATGGTCGGCAAAAGTTTAGGGTAGTGCCAGTAGAAGAAACCATAGGAAAGATCCATGCTCAAAAAGAGGAAATTTTTACAGAAGCAGACTTGCCTCTTTTGGAAAATGTATTGAAAACTACCCAGGAACGGCTAAAAATGCTGTCCTCTGAGGAGGATTAGACATACTTTACTGACGTTGTTAATAAATAAGAAGAGACCAATAAAACTCCTTAGTAATTAGATTTCCTAATTACTGGGGAGTTTTTCTTCTTAAACGAACCCCTTTCTTATAGTTTGAATATCTTAAAGAAAAGATACTTTCGTAGCATACGAGGAAGGTGGACAAATGGATGCCTTAAGTTTGGTGGTCATTTTAGCAATTGTGGTAGAAAAAATAGTGGATATTCTTAAAACCATAGTTGGCTTGATTCCTAATCTACCTGCTCAATTTCGTCCCCTTACTTTAGAACTTCTTAGCTTGGGATTTGGTGTTCTCTTAGCTTATGAGACGCAAATTGATGCACTTTGCTTAATCGGAGTAGAGACTCAAAATAACTATATAGGAATTATTATTACAGGGTTAGTAGTAGGGAAAGGTGCTAATTTTGCTCATGATTTTTTCCATGCCTTTGATCAAAAACGTAAAAATAAAACTTAAGGAGGGATTATTACGGTTTATGAAATAAAAGAGCAGCTCCTGGAAAATAACCGCCCTCAAAGAGCATTGCAACCTGAAGGTTTTGTTATTCATTCCACTGATACACCGGGAGCAACAGCTCAAAACGAATTCAATTATTTCAATAGCCAATATCGGGCAGCTTCAGCCCATTATTTTGTAGATTGGCAAGAGATAATTCGTGCTATTCCAGAGAGTGAGATTGCCTGGCATGCAGGGCCTTCTGCCAATAGTCGTTATCTTTCCGTAGAAATGAGTGAGCCAAAAGGACATGACTTAGAAAAATTCCAAGAAGTTATTAAGCGGACAGTTTGGCTTGTAGCTGATGCCTGTATTCGTTATGGCTGGACCAAGGAAAACCTTTTTTCTCACCAGACGATTTCCCAGATGTATGGGGAGACTAATCATACAGATCCCATCGGTTATTTGAAAACCTATGGGATGACCTGGGAGGATCTAGTTCAGGCTATTGAGGAGAAACGTTTAAGTTTATTAAATTC
>JAAZLD010000193.1 GCA_012799495.1 Desulfitobacterium sp.
AACAAATTCCCTCGGCAGCTCTCTTAGGTGTTCTCATCGAAAGGGATTTACAAGTTGCTGGTGCAGGGGGGCTACTTTTCCAACTCATGCCAGGAGCTAGTGAAGAAGCTATTCAAGCCCTGGAAAATCGCCTTGCCCAACATGATAAAGGAATTAGTTCCATAGTTGCTGAAAGTGCAAGTATGGAAGAATTAGTAGCGGCGTTGATGGGGGATTTAGATTATCAAATCCTAGAAAAACGCCCCATTCGTTTTCAATGTACCTGTTCTAAAGAACGGGTAAGTAATACTTTAGTTAGCCTAGGTAAAGACGGCTTACGGGAAATAATGGAAGATAAGCAAGCAGAGCTTATTTGTCATTTTTGCAATGAGCACTATAATTTTACTGAGGCAGAATTAGTGGAACTTTATAATCAAGTGACGAAGGATTTTTAATAAATTGGCGATTTAAAAAAAGTGATGTAAATAAATGGGGCTGTTGCTGACGAACATACTAGTTCGTGAGCAACAGCCCTAAAAATATGACTTTTTTAGGATGGATAATAATTGTTTAGAATAGAGACTTTAGAATATATATGTATCTTTCTTAAAACCATGGATATCTTAATTAAAAAGAAGAAAAAAGCTGGCACATACTGTACCAGCTTATACCAGCTTATTTTAATAAAATAAATTTAATTGCAACTTAAACTTAGATTGCGCGTTGAACTTTTCCAGAACGTAAGCATCTTGTGCATACACTAATCCGGGTTGGAGTGCCGTTGACAATGGCATGAACCCTTTGCAGGTTAGGTTTCCAAGTTCTCTTGGTTCGGATATGTGAGTGGCTGATTTTCATACCTGAAGAAGCCCCTTTTCCGCAAACAGCACATACATTAGCCATGTTCTTACCTCCTTTACACCGGAAATGATACTTATGTATTCTAACAGAAGTCTGGCTAAATGGCAAGTTTTTTCACTAGATCCTTATAAAAATTCCCCATTGCATTTAATATAAAAGAAAGTACAATATTTATATACTCAAAAGGTGTACAAGGAGAATATATTGTTTTTAGGGGACAAATTTAAGGTTTGGCATATTTTCTTTGAACATTTAGAGAAACCTTGGTAAAATGGTGACGATATGGACACATGCCGGAAAGGGAGGTCCTCGAATATGGGTAAAGAAATCAGGACTAATTTAGGAAGAATCGATATTTCAGAAGAAGTAATTGCTACAATTGCCGGTGCAGCAGCTATTGAATGCTACGGTCTTGTGGGTATGGCTTCTAAGAAATCTTCGGATAAGTTTACAGAACTCTTAGGGCGAGAAAATCTCGCTAAGGGAGTAGTAGTTTCTATTCATGGAGATGAAGTAATCGTTGATTTGTATATCATTGTTGGCTATGGAGTAAAGATCTCCGAGGTTGCTAGTAATGTTATGGAGCGGGTTCGCTACACCACTGAAAACTTGACAGGCTTAAAGGTAGCCCAAGTCAACGTTAATGTCCAGGGCGTTCGCGTCTTGGAATAAGAATAGCTCCAAGAGAGTAGGAGGATTAGGTTGAAGCTAGATGTTAATACAAAGGATAAGATAAATGGACAACAATGGAAGAAAATGATGCGAGCAGGTGCTAAGGTCTTAGAACAAAATAAAGACCATGTAGATGCATTAAATGTCTTCCCGGTACCAGATGGAGATACAGGTACCAATATGAATTTCACTATTCAGTCTGCTGTAAAAGATGGGGAAAAAACATCTGGAGATTCAGTAGGAGAAGTAGCGGCCGCTAGTTCCATGGGTTCCCTAATGGGAGCACGAGGAAACTCGGGAGTGATTTTATCCCAGCTTTTACGGGGCATTGCCAAGGGATTGGAAGGGCATAAAGAGATCAATGCCCAACAATTAGCTCATGCCTTACAAATGGGTGTTGACACAGCTTATAAAGCAGTTATGAGACCTGTAGAAGGTACAATTTTAACTGTAGCAAAAGAAGTGGCAAAAGGTGCTCAAGCTAGTGCTAAAACAGGTGGAGATCCTTTATCAGTTCTCAAGGATGCCTATTTACGAGGAGAAGAAACCCTCGCCAAAACTCCCGAGATGCTTCCTACTCTTAAACAAGCAGGAGTGGTAGATGCTGGAGGTAAAGGCTATTTGTTGATTATAAGCGGCTGGATCGCTGCCCTGGAAGGACAGGAAATTTCTGATGAACCTTTAACAGAATCTGCTCCAATAACATCAGAAGCACCTTTAATGAGGGGTATTACTCAGGTAGAAGCCTTAGAATGGCCCTATTGTACGGAATTCTTGGTGAAAGGAAAGGATCTTCCTGTAGAAAAAATCCGCCAAGACCTTACGGACAAAGGGGATTCCCTTCTCGTAGTAGGAACAGAGGAAGTAGTCAAAATTCACATTCATGTGAAAAATCCTGGAAAGATCTTGGATTATGCTATCCAATATGGGGCTCTCCATGAAGTAGCTATTCATAATATGTTAGCTCAGAATGAAGCTATGGCTCATTCCCAAAAAGGAGAAGAAATAAGCAATCCTGCTGCAAATAATCCTACTCCTATGGTAGAAGAACAAGAAGAGCATGGTGTAGTTGCTGTGGCCATGGGAGAAGGAATCGCAGATGTTCTTAAGAGTTTCGGTGTTAATGAGGTAATTTTTGGTGGTCAAACCATGAACCCTAGTACAGAAAATATCCTGGAAGCTGTTCAGAAGGTAAATGCAAAAAATGTCTATATACTACCTAATAACGGCAATATAGTTATGGCTGCTCGACAAGTCCAGGATGTTGTTAAAGATCGAAATGTAATTGTTATACCCACTAAATCCATTCCTCAGGGGATCTCGGCTTTAGTTAACTATAATCCTCATGGTACTGTTGAAGAAAATACTCAAGAAATGGAAGAAGCTTTCCCATTGATCCAATCAGGGGAAGTCACTTACGCAGTTCGTAACTCCCAATATGGTGACTTGGAAATCGAAGAAGGAGATATCCTAGGACTAGTAGAGGGAGAGATTGAA
>JAAZLD010000194.1 GCA_012799495.1 Desulfitobacterium sp.
GTCAAGATCCGCAAAGTTGCCAAGCCCATCTTGGAAGTGCTGGCGGGAATTCCTACCATTGTCTATGGTTTTTTTGCTTATTCCTTTGTGACCCCTTTGCTGATGAATATAATACCTGGCCTGGAGGCTAAAAATGCCCTGAGTCCGGGAATTGTCATGGGAATTATGATTATCCCCATGATCGCTTCCCTGTCTGAGGATGCTATGAACTCTGTACCAGAAATTATGCGAGAAGGGGCTTTGGGCTTAGGTTCTACTAAGTTAGAAGTTACCTTTAAAGTAGTTATTCCCGCAGCTATTTCCGGAATTATCGCTTCTATTGTTCTGGGGATTTCTCGCGCAATTGGTGAGACCATGATCGTCACAATTGCCAGTGGTAGCTCCAAAAACTTTACCCTGGATATCACTCAATCCATGCAGACCATGACTGCTTATATTGTGGAGTTTACAAGTGGGGATGCTGGTGCTGGAACATTAGGTTATTATAGTCTGTATGCTGTAGGCTTATTGCTCTTTATCTTTACCCTAGTCATCAATTTAACCGCCCAGTATATATCTCGGAAGTATAGAGAGGTGTATTGATTATGCTGGATCATAAGATGTTGAAGAATAAAATGCTGGATAAGGACCGGATAAGTCGCCGTATCAGACTAAATAGTTTCATTCGCTCTCTTTTTTCTTTCTCCACGATCTTTTCCTTATTAGTCTTGGGCGTTCTTCTTTATCAGGTGGGAGTCGATAGTATCGGCTGGCTTGATTTAAAGTTTTTAACTAGTAACCTCTCTATTTTCCCGGAAAAAGCCGGGATTTATGGGGCAATTATCGGGACGGTCATGATGATGTTAATCGTCATCCCCGTGACCACAATTTTAGGAGTATCTACGGCCATCTACCTTGAGGAATATGCGAAAAAGGGTAAACTGCAGTATTTCATCAATGTTAATATATCTAACCTGGCCAGTGTACCCTCTGTAATCTTTGGACTTCTAGGCTTAACTGTCTTTGGGAGATTGCTGAATTTAGGCTCCAGTATTTTAGCAGGAGGATTGACCATGTCCCTTTTGGTCCTGCCTATTGTGGTAGTCTCTGCTCAGGAGGCTATCCGGGCGGTGCCAGGCTATTTAAGAGAAGCTTCCTATGCCATGGGTGCCAGTAAGTGGACAACTATCTGGAAAGTTGTCCTACCTGTAGCTATCCCAGGGATTTTGACAGGTACCATTCTGGCTATGTCCAGGGCAATTGGAGAGACTGCACCTTTAGTTGTTCTAGGTATTCCTACTTTGATTATGAAAATACCTAATTCCGTAATGAGCGATTTTACCGCTTTGCCAATTCAAATTTATTATTGGACTCTTGATTCGGTTTTAAAACCTGAATACGCTAACTTGGCAGCAGCCACCATTGTGGTGTTATTGGTGATTTTATTTGTCATGAACTCCACAGCTGTTTTAATCAGAAACAAGTTCCAGCAGAAGTTTTAGGAGTTGGAATTAAGATGACGGGGGATGTTAAATTGAAAGAAAAAGATAAGGAGAAGGAAGTCGTTTTTGAGGTTAAGGACTTAAATCTTTGGTATGGAAATGATCATGCTTTAAAAGATATCAATTTAGCTATCAAGAAAAACCAAGTTACGGCCATTATTGGTCCTTCAGGTTGTGGGAAATCAACCTTTATTAAAACTTTGAACCGTATGATCGAAAATATCCCCAGCGTCAAAATTACTGGGGAGATTAACTATCAAGGAAAAAGTA
The DNA here is from genome assembly GCA_012799495.1 of Desulfitobacterium sp. Classification (GTDB taxonomy): domain Bacteria; phylum Bacillota; class Desulfitobacteriia; order Desulfitobacteriales; family Desulfitobacteriaceae; genus Desulfitobacterium. The sequence goes on from JAAZLD010000194.1 coordinate 1,752, forward strand.
TTTTTGATAAATCAGTTCGGGTTGAGGAATTACGGACGAGAGTGGGGATGGTTTTCCAAAAGCCTAATCCTTTCCCGAAATCCATCTTTAATAATGTAGTTTACGGGCCAAGAATTCATGGCATTAAAGATAAGCAAGTTTTGATGGAAATTGCGGAGACTAGCCTTCGGCAAGCAGCCTTATGGGATGAAGTTAAAGATCGTTTAAATGATAATGCCTACGGCCTTTCCGGTGGTCAGCAACAGCGTCTTTGTATTGCTAGATGTTTAGCTGTTCAGCCAGATGTAATCTTAATGGATGAGCCTACTTCTGCGTTGGACCCCATAGCCACTTATAAAATTGAAGAGCTAATGGAGAGTTTGAAAAAAGACTATACCATTGCCATCGTAACTCACTCTATGCAGCAAGCAGCTCGGATCTCTGATGAAACAGCCTTTTTCCTCATGGGTGAGCTTATCGAATTTGATAAAACCACCGAGATTTTCTCCAATCCGAAAGATCAAAGAACGGAAGACTATATTACTGGTCGGATCGGCTAAAACTGAGCAGTAATTACTTGCCCTTTCGTCAAGCTTTCTTGTACGCGAATAATCCGTTGGTTTTCCGAACCTCGGAAGGGTAGGAGAAGATTCCTTTTTTCCATGAGAAAGGGACCATCTATCAATAGATCAGTGTTGGCAAGTAAAAGAGCCCAAGAGGGCTCTTTTTCCCTTTGCTCTATGATTTCTTCAAAAGTATATCCTGTATAGGTGATTATATTAAGACCTTTTTCTTTGAGAGCAATGGCCAGCTTACCAAAGGGTTCTGACTGCTCGAAGGGTTCTCCTCCACTAAAGGTCACTCCATCCAGGAGAGGATTCTTGGCAATTTGCTCAAAGATTTTGGAGATAGGAACAGAGACTCCTCCGGTAAAGGAATGAGTATCGGGGTTATGGCAGCCGGGGCAATTATGTCTACACCCTTGGGCAAAGACCACAAAGCGAATGCCAGGGCCATCCACAATAGTTTCTTCAATTATGCCTGCAATGCGGATTGTGGAGTTCATATTCTTCCTTCCAATCTAAAATGCTTAATCCGATCCCGCACTTCTGCTTTTTTTGCATCATTAAAGCGATCCAGAGTTCCTACCAGATAACCAGTGATGCGGCGGATTCTTTCGAATTGAATATTGTCTTCCCGTCGGCCGCATTTGGGGCATTCATTACCGATAATTCCCGTATAGCCGCAAACAGGGTCCCGATCAACAGGGTGATTGACAGCACCAAAGCCGATTCCTGCTTCTTTCATGCAGCGGACGATTTTTTCAAAGGCTGCCACATTTTGCGTAGGATCTCCATCCAGCTCCACATAAGTGATATGGCCAGCATTGGTTAGTTCATGATAGGGAGCTTCAATATTGATTTTGTCAAAGGCGTTGATGGGGAAGCTGACAGGGATATGGAAGCTATTGGTGTAGTATTCTTTATCCGTAATACCTGGGATACTGCCGAAAATCTGCCGATCCATTTTAATGAAGCGACCAGAGAGACCTTCAGCAGGAGTAGCCAGGAGGGAAAAGTTCAGCTTGTATTTTTCAGCGGCTTCATCCATCCGTTTCCGCATATGGGTAACAATTTTTAGGCCTAGGGCACGGGAATCTTCCGATTCTCCATGGTGTTTACCCGTTAAAGCCGAGAGAGTTTCCGCTAAACCAATAAAGCCCATAGATAAAGTACCGTGTTTGAGAACTTCCCGAATTTCATCATTCCAATCTAATTTATCGGAATCGATCCAAATACCTTGTCCCATTAAGAAGGGGAAGTTCTTAACTTTTTTCTGAGCTTGAATCTCAAACCGCTCTAAAAGCTGATTGATCACCAGCTGAATTTTTTCATCCAGCATGGTAAAGAATTTAGCTTCATCTTTCTCACTTAAGAGAGCCAGACGGGGAAGGTTGATAGTGGTAAAACTAAGGTTTCCCCGGCCAAAGATAATTTCCCGCTCTGGATCATGGACATTACCAATGACCCGAGTCCGGCAGCCCATGTAAGCGATCTCTGTTTCCGGTCTCCCAGGAACATAGTATTGCAGATTGAAGGGGGCATCGATAAAGGAAAAGTTGGGGAAAAGCCTTTTGGCACTAACCCGGCAGGCTAGTTGGAATAAATCATAGTTTGGTTCCCCAGGGTTATAGTTAACCCCTTCTTTCACTTTGAAGATATGAATAGGGAAGATGGGGGTTTCCCCATTGCCCAAGCCTGCTTCCGTCGCTAGTAAGAGGTTTTTGATTACCATCCGACCTTCTGGACTGGTATCCATGCCATAATTGATGGAGCTAAAAGGAATTTGGGCTCCAGCTCGACTGTGCATGGTGTTTAAATTATGGACCAGGGCTTCCATAGCTTGATAGGTCCGGCGATCGGTTTCCTCATAGGCTTTTCTAAGGGCAAAATCTTGGGCTTTTTCAATGGTCGAAAGGTCCAGGTTGAGGTTTTGGAAATAATCAAGGTTTAGGAGATATTTTAGTTCTAATTCCCCATAGCCGTTATCATTGGCTAAAGTGGGGCCTAAGGATTTTTCATTTTCAATTTGTTTGAAGAGATCTTTGAGATTAGCTTCCAACTCTTCAAAATCCACTTCACTGGGGAGTAGAAGTTCAAAAGCCTTAATGAGATTTTGGCGATAAGATTTAGCATAGGTTTTAGTGACTCCAGGGGCCATACCATAGTCAAAATTAGGGATACTTTGTCCCCCGTGCTGATCATTTTGGTTAGACTGGATGGCGATACAAGCTAAGGCACTATAGCTTTGAATATCATTGGGTTCTCTTAAGAAACCATGGCCAGTACTAAATCCTGTGGCAAAAAGCTTTTGAATATCGATTTGGCAGCAAGTGGTGGTAAGGGTGAGGAAATCCATATCATGAATATGAATATCACCATCCCGATGAGCCTTAGCATGTTCAGGTTTCAGGACAAAGATCTCATTAAACTGCTTGGCTCCTTCTGACCCATAGCGGAGCATGGTGCCCATGGCAGTATCACCATCGATATTGGCGTTTTCCCGCTTCATATCATTGTCTTTCGCTTCTTTAAAGGTGAGATCTTCATAGACTTTCATCAGGCGAGTGTTCATTTCTCTAACGCGAGTTCGTTCCGCCCGATAAAGGATATATTCTTTAGCTGTCCGGGCATGTCCATTTTCAATCAAGACTTTTTCCACAGCATCTTGAATTTCCTCAACTTCGGGAACTTTATTTTTCTGATTTCTTTCTATGTAATCCACTACCTTCTCGGCTAAGAGTAAAGAGGTCTGATAATCTTTTCCTCCTGAAGCACTAGCGGCCTTAAATATGGCATTAGCAATCTTCTCAATGTTAAAAGGAACTTCTCTTCCATCTCTTTTTTTAATTTTTGTGATCATCTCTCTACCTCTTTCAGAAAATAATGTTCCAGAAATGTGATTCAGAAATAGTGATTCATAAAATAGTGATTCATAAAATAGTGATTCAGAAATAATGATTTAAGAAACCTAATCCTTAAATTGAAGAAAATAAAGCTTCTTGACAGAATACGTCAAGAAGCAAAAATTGGCAACCAGATCGAGGCTCCAATTTTGAGCATCCCGGCATACTCCATCGACCGTAGAGTTGGGCGGTATACATAGGCAGGTTTTCTGACTTGGGGTCATCTATACTTCACACCTTCCCAGAATTTCTCCTTTAGCGGGAGCTTTTCCAGTGGTATATTGTGAGGTATATCATCCCTTACAGCGGCGGGACCGTGCCGGATTCTAACCGGCTTCTCCTAAGACCTATGCACTATGCAATTTTGAAGATGATAAAATCATATCGTAAAGGAAGAATAGTGTCAATGAGACAGATCACAGATAACGGAAGTTAGGTATTTCCAATTAGAAAATAAAATTGGCATAAGGGAAATGGGGCAAGGAGATGGGGAATGGGCGAAGAATGTTATGATATGCTGGATAAGTTGAAGGCTCAGAATTATCTCTTGAATTCTTAATAGGGAGGTTAGGATTTTGGCGAAACTTTTATCACGGAGGACTTTTATAATTGGAGGAATTGGCACTCTAGCTTATCTTTATTGGCAATACAAAGCCATTGCCATTAAGCATTACAGTATTCCAATTCTTAACCTGCCGAAGGAGTTCGACGGATTTACCATTTTGCATTTATCGGATTTACATAGTAAAGAATATGGGAAAAAGCAAAGGGATTTGCTTCAGTTAATGAGAGAGATAGACTTTGACATTATTGCTCTAACGGGAGATTTTGTGGATAAGAGAAATCCCCAAAAGGAACCGCTAATTTCCTTAATTAATGGGATCGGGGATAAGCCCACCTTTTTTGTTCCTGGTAACCATGAGTGGGGGACAGGTTTTTCCGTAAAGGAAGAGTTAGAGGATTTGGGTGTTGAGGTTTTAGATAATAAGGGCTATAAATTTGCCAAGGGTAATAGCCAGATCTGGATTCTGGGGGTGGACGACCCTTATCTGGGGAGAGATGATTTAGAAGGAGCCATGAGGGAAGTCCAAGATGATTCCCCAAAAGTTCTCTTAGCTCATGCCCCAAATATTTTTGGTAGGGCAATAGAGAAAAATATTGATCTGACTTTAGTGGGGCATACCCATGGTGGCCAAGTAAGATTGCCCTTTATAGGTGCTATAGTTGCACCTGGACAAGGGCTCTTTCCCGAATATGACTATGGATTATATACAACTGGCCTAAGTAGTATGATTATCAATGGCGGGATTGGTGAAAGTGTTTTACCCATAAGAGTCAATCATCGCCCGGAAATTGTAGTTATCAAACTTGTTAAAAAGGCGTAAGGTCGGGGTAATCAGGTGATCCAGATTGATAAAGGAGGAGTTTAATGATCCAGGATATTGAGCCGCGGATTTTTAATAATGCTTTTAAAAATAAAAAGGCGGAACCCCATGATCTCTTTCTTGCCTATGATGGGGATACGGTTTTAGTGAGGGAAGATAAGGAGAAGCTCTGGTATCCCTCCTTTGCTGATTTTAAGGAAGAGTATCCAGAGCTTCCAGATGAAAGTCAGTTCCTTTTCAGTATCGATGATATTAATTATTATTTAGTGGAAAAAAAGGGACTGGATACCGTGCCTGGATGGAGTTATGTAACTACCAATAGGTTTAGAACGGAGCTCAAATACTGGCGCTCTTTTGCCGGTGTAGTAGGGTGGCAACTGAATCGCTGGTATGAAAACCATCGTTTTTGTAGCAGATGCTCCAAAGAGTTGGTTCATTCCCAAAAGGAGCGGATGCTTTATTGCAAAGCCTGCGGCTTTCAGGTCTATCCAGTGATATCTCCTTGTGTCATTGTGGGTGTATATAATGGTGATAAATTGCTTTTAACAAAGTACGCAGGACGAGCCTATAGAAGATTTGCTTTAATAGCAGGCTTCGCAGAAATTGGGGAGACTTTGGAACAGACTGTTCATCGGGAAGTCCAAGAAGAAGTGGGCTTAAAGGTGAAGAATCTCCAGTTCTACAAAAGCCAGCCCTGGCCTTTTACTGATACCCTGCTGGTGGGCATTTTTGCGGAACTGGATGGGGAGGATACCATTACCATTCAGGAAGATGAATTATCTTTAGCTGTATGGGTCCCAAGAGAGGATATTCCCCCAGCTGAGTCAAATATTAGCCTAACTAGTGAGATGATGGAAGCTTTTCGTAAGGGATTAGTCTAGAAAATGAATAGATCTGAGGAACGAATCAAGCTTTATGAAGAGAATGGGAAGAAGGAGTAGTTATATGAAATTAGAGTATGAAATCACCAATGAGGATTATTTAAAGTTCAATATGCACTATCTCGATAACTCTGCTGATGTGAAAAGGTCCTTATTCATTTCGCGGATTATGCTGACAATCATAACTTTAGGGGTAGCCTTCCTAACCATAAGAGGTGGTAGTATCTATGGATATCTCTATTTCGCCCTGATCTGGTTAGTTATTATGGTGTTTTTTAAGAAGTATTTTCGCTACTTTATGGAAAGAAAACTAAGGAAGATGATTAAGGGTGGCAAGAATATAGGTTTCCTTGGGCGAAGCTCCTTAGAGGTGCAAGAGGATGGCCTCTATTCAACTAGTGAACAGGGAGAGCAAAAAACCAAATGGGAAGGGGTTCAGAAAATCGCCGTTACAAGTGAGCATATTTTTATCTATATTGGAGAATTAGCGGCAATCATCCTCCCTCTATCTAGCTTCCAAAATGA
>JAAZLD010000195.1 GCA_012799495.1 Desulfitobacterium sp.
AGCACCCGTAGCTAAGTGTAAACGCTGTGAAGCATATACTTTTGTTAGTGAAAAAAATCTCTGCTATTGGTGTGAAAAAGAACCTACCCAAGAGGATTTGCTTTCGGATATACGTCAAAAGCTCTTTGGATAGATAAGAAGTATAAACTGGGGCCAGTTTGAGCCAGTTGGGTGAGCCATGGGGACAGGTGAAATGGCACGCTTGCGTGCCATTTCACCTGTCCCCATGGCTCACTAAAAAATCCTTTAGAAAGTGACTAGGTATATGAATAAAAACCTATCTAGCAATAAAAAAGGAATATTCATAGGTAGAAAAAACCTTTTAATTATATTAGCTTGTATCTCTCTTCTTCTGGCAGCTATCTATCAACAGTTCAGTAATAAAGAAGATATTCTTAGTTTATTACAACAAGGGGAACCTGCAGCCGTAGAGTTCCAAGAGATTAGCGGTGTTTATAAGACCTATGAACTTCGAGATGAGAATGGAAATTTCTTAAGTTATGGGGTCATGACCAGTGCCTCAGGTTATGGAGGCCCTATTAAGATGTTAACCTTTGTGGATCAAGAAGGATTCATCGCTAATGCTCTTTTACTGGAGGATTCTGAAACTCCTCTTTATCTAAAAAGAGTTTTGGCAGCAGGTTATCCGGAAAATCTTCAAGGAAAAGTGGTTACTGAGCCTTTAGTAGATCAAGAAGGTATAGATGCTGTAAGTGGTGCCACTCGGACTGTGGAAGGAATTACTTTAGCAGTAGAAAAAGGAATGTACCAAATTGGCCAGAACCAGTTAGGATTAACTGTTCCTACCCTTAAGACTTTTTATTTTCAGTGGCAGGATGGTTTAGTGATCCTTTTATTGGTTATAGCAATCCTTGCCGCTACTTTAAAGAAAAGTAAACTAAGACCTTGGATCTTGGTGGCTACCGTGTTTATCCTGGGTTTTATGGAAAATAACTCCCTCACCATCGGCAACTATATGAGTATTCTGGCTTTAAAAATGCCTACTTTTTTTGAACGACCTATTTGGTATGTGATGGTAATAGGGATATTCTTTGTAACCCTACTTTTGGGCAGAAATATTTATTGTTCCTGGCTTTGCCCCTTTGGTGCAATTCAAGAAGGGATCTATAAATCTTTGAATCTGGTAGATTACAAGGCTAATCCGAAACTAATTCAGACGGCTCGGAAAAATCGCTGGTTTTTTCTCTGGCTGGCTGCCCTGTTAGCCCTCTTATTTAACAATCCCGGCATTGCTAGTTTTGAGCCCTTCTCCGTTTTTTTCGATGGGGACGGAAACACCTCCCAGTGGATTATGATGGGGCTTATTCTACTCTTTTCCATCTTTCTCTTGCGGTTTTGGTGTCGCATCTTCTGTCCTGTAGGAACATTTCTAGACTTTTTAGCTGTATGTAAAAGAAAGTTTAAGAGATTCTTCCGTAAGAAAGATGAAGCCAGTGGAAAACCAGCTGTTGCATCCTGTCAGAGGACTACTTTAATGGACAAGGAAAAATGCACTTCCTGTTCTAAAGGGAAGCCCGAGGAGGTACAGCTATCAGGCGGTGACAAAATCGTAGCCGTCGGTATCTTTATCATCTGGGCATTAATCCTTGGAGCCTTAATCCAAAACCTCGGACTATTTTAATGTGCCAC
>JAAZLD010000196.1 GCA_012799495.1 Desulfitobacterium sp.
TAACGGTCCTAAAGAATGATGTAACGGGTCTTAAAGCAGATGTAACGGGCCTTAAAGCAGATGTAACGGGCCTTAAAGCAGATGTAACGGGCCTCAATGATAGACAGGAAAAGATGGAATCAGACATAAAAGCACTTAGGGTAGCAAGTAGAGAAACACATATGAAACTTGAGGAACTTTCTACATCTCAGAAGGAACTAAAAGTAAAGGTTGATTTGACATGGCAAGCGGTGACAGAGTTGGTTACTGATAGTACTAGAATTGATAAGCTTGAAGATAGAGTTGAAACCATAGAAAAAAGTGTAGCTTTGTAACCTGAGAATTTAGCATAGTTTTAGAACTATGCTTTTTTTAAAGGGGGAATAGCCCATGATGAAGAGAGTTTTTTCAATTTGCTTAATGCAATTTGTAATTTCATTGATGGTCACACCATATGGTATAGCTATGACCTTTGCAACAGGACCAATTTTTGTGGATAATTATGGCTGAATTAGATATAGGGAAGCAAAACCTATTTAGAATTTGCATAACTGACGAATATGAAAGTGGTAAGTAGAAAACAAGGAGGGGAGTAAGTGAAATATTTTTTCTATGGTCTCTACCAATTGATATTGAAGTATGTAGGTATGCTTTTAGCTTGGCGTGAACCTGAGCTTTTAGAAGGAGAAAATAGTTTAGAGAGACTGCCAGAATTTATTAAGAGTAAAGGTATTCAGCGGGTTTTAGTGGTGACTGATGAAGGATTAAAGAAAGTTGGATTACTGGATAAGTTGGTGAAAGGTCTAAATGCAGCAGGACTTAATTATGTTGTATACGATAAGACTGTTCCCAATCCTACTATAGATAATATTGAAGAAGGTGTAAAACTTTACCATGAAAACAATTGCCAAGGGATTATCGCCCTTGGTGGGGGATCCCCAATGGATTGTGCCAAGGGTATAGGTGCCCGTATGGCTAGACCCAATAAAACCATTCCCAAAATGCGAGGGGAATTAAAAGTTCTCAGAAAAATCCCACCCTTTTTTGCCATTCCTACTACTTCGGGAACAGGGAGTGAAACTACTTTAGCAGCAGTAGTTTCTAATAGTAAAACCCATGAGAAATATGCTATCAATGATCCTCTCTTAATACCTCATTATGCAGTCCACGATCCTGTACTTACTGTTGGATTACCTCCATTTATTACAGCCACAACAGGGATGGACGCTCTTACCCATGCTGTTGAAGCCTATATTGGCAGAAGTAATACCAAAGAAACCATAGAGTGGAGTAGAAAAGCAATATCCTTAGTCTTTAAATATCTCTATAAAGCTTATGCCAATGGAGAAGATTTGGAAGCCAGGGATAAAATGCAAAAAGCCTCTTATTATGCAGGATGTGCATTTACTCGTGCTTATGTGGGATACGTTCATGCCATAGCCCATACTTTAAGCGGATTTTATAACACTCCTCATGGCTTGGCCAATGCTGTTTTATTACCTTTTGTTTTGGAGGCTTATGGAGAGTCAATCCATAAATCCCTGGGGGAATTAGGAGATCTAATCGGGGTGACTAAAGAAGGGGATAGTCAGGAAGTCAAGGCTCAGAAATTTATTCAGGCTATCGAAGAGCTGAATAAGGCAATGAATATTCCTAACAAGATAGAAGGAATAGAAGAAAAAGATATTCCTCTTATGATTCAACGGGCCCTAAAAGAAGCTAATCCCCTTTATCCAGTACCTAAGATTTTATTTAAGGATGATTTATCAAAAATTTATTATGCAATTAGAGCCTAAATCGCATATAAGGCTAAAGAAGTATTAAGATTTATCAAATTTTGTAAGTGGAGGGGAGGATTACTTGTGGAAAATTATCATGACCTATTAAATAAACAAAAAGCTTTCTTCCGCAGTGGGAAAACCAAAGATATTGATTTTCGCCTTAAGGCCTTGGAAAAACTTCGTGATGGCATTAAAGCCTATGAACAAAAGATTATGGAGACTGTCAAATTAGAACTAAATAAATCTGAATTTGAAGCCTATTCAACGGAAGTTGGTGTTGTCCTCAGTGAGATTCGTTTTTGCCAAAAACATCTTCGGTCATGGGTTAAGCCTAAGAGGGTGAAAACTCCTCTGACTCATATCGGTTCTGTTAGTTATATTTATCCAGATCCTTATGGAGTAACATTGATTATTGCTCCTTGGAATTATCCTTTTCAACTGGCTATTGCTCCTTTAATTGGGGCTA
>JAAZLD010000197.1 GCA_012799495.1 Desulfitobacterium sp.
GCTGGTCTTTATCGGATGGATGATAATGAAACCCTTCCCCGGTTTGTGATTTTGACCCAACCTGCAGCTCCCAAAATTGAATTTATTCATCACCGGATGCCTGTAATCCTTACTAATGATTATCATAAACCTTGGTTAGATAATCAGCTGGACACCCAAGAGTTAATGGAAAACACACTGGATAGTTTACAATACGAACCCATCAATTTTCAGCCCTCTTTCTTTTGATAAGTTCTATAATGAGTTATGTAATGAGTTTTTAGTACACTGATAACCCCCAGAGCGAGATCAACGCCCTGGGGGTTTTTGCTGGAATCAAATATCAAATTGATGAACATTCAACTCTAACTCTAATTCAAAACTATTTTACCTGTAGTAGCACATATAGCCGCTCTCACAGAGCCCTTTTGTCCCTCTTATGGATTTGGCAAAATTCTTCACCTTGTCTGGGGAATGCCCTTCATCAAGGTAATCCAACACTTCCTTAACTAACCTCACACTTGCCATCTTTTTCTTAAGTGGAGCTTCTCTTCCTACGATTTTCAGAGAGGTTACACCCATGTCCTTTAAATGAGCCAATGCACAAATTCCGCACATTCCTAAGGGATAGCCCTTATACCCGGATAATCCGCCAAAGTTCTTAATCCCGATCCAGAGCCACCGCTTATACTCATCTAGATACATTTGAAAATCTTCTTTTTCCTTTCTAAAGTACCCTCTCTTAACCTTTTGTTCATCAGCCTTTTCCTGCCAGTTGACTTTGATGGGTTTATAACGCCAGTCTGGATTATGACAAAAGGCTCCCCCAAAACCATGGCTTACGAAGCAATAACCCTCTTCAAAAACACAGCCATCATTGAGAATAAAGGCTTCATATTCTAGGTGGTTACCGCTCTCTTTAATAATATTCTCCATAGTTGCCAGAGGAAGATAGCGAGGAAAGACGATTCTCTTTACACTCAATTGACTAAAAAAAGAGACGGCGGCACTATTTAGAACAGCAGCTAAACTACTTACATGAATAACAAGATGAGGGTAGGTTTCTTTTAAGAGACGGATTAAGGCCGGGTCGGCAACTATATAAGCATCCACCCCAATACTTTCCTCGATGTTTTCGATCAGGGCTAAGATATCTTGGTAATCCTCTGGATCATAACTGGGTTGATTCAAGGTTAAGAATACTTTACCCTCTCCTTCATGGGCTACCTTTACTAACTCTTTTAACTCCCCCAAATTCTTCAAATTAGCTATCCCTGGCTCCCGGCGATTCAACCAACTACCGGTCTCATTCTTCTTAAAACAAACCTCGGGATTTAACCCACAGTATAATTCTTGGGCACCTTCCTTAAGGAGTGCCTTTCCTTCCTGAAGGGAATTAACTGGTGCCAATATTTTCATAGCTATCCACCTCACTTCCCCGAGAACTCTCTTAATCTAGGCTCCCTTTTTCTATAGCTCGCTCCATCTACAGGATCTCTTCCCCTGTGAAGTCGTAATACAAAGTTATCTTTCTAAAGGGGTTCCCGCTGAACAACCACTCGTGAAACTCCAGTCCTTACTCCACTTTCCAGTCCTTGCCGGAGGAAGTCTCCTTTCCCACGATAGAAGACAGTATTCCCCTTCTGAACAATTGACCAATCCTTGCTTTTGGGCACTTGTTGACCAGGGTCACTCATTTCCATCCAGTAAAAACGGCATTTGCGATCACAGCCCCCTAAAAAGGTTTTGAACTTCTCCTTTTCGTCCAGTTCCCATGAATGAATTAGGCAGATTCGTCCTGTGGTGATCACCCCATAAGGTAGGTAAAGGGATAAATCATATCCCTGCTCCTGAAGTCTCTCATCAAGACCTTGAGGAGGGTGATCCAATTCAATGCGCCTAATCTTATATTCTTTAAATAAGGCTGCCATGGATTCACTGGCCAAATTACTCCGGCGATAACTTTCTAACACTTTGTTTGGGGATTGCTTACTTTGAGACTTTTTCGTATAAACCATGATCCGAGGATCCCGCAAGACTTTATTAAGTAACC
>JAAZLD010000198.1 GCA_012799495.1 Desulfitobacterium sp.
CCACCATAATAGCGTCTACCAGGATAGCCTTCTGCATATTTATTGGTCAACACAGAGCCTTGGGCAGCCATTACCGCCCGACTAACGAAGTTCTCCGAAGCAATAAGTTCAATTTTATCCCGTTGTCTACTTTCTTCCTGAGCAATTGCCTCAGCAACTTCAGGATCCTGAGGTAAAACCCATTCTTTAATATAATCCATAACGACCACTCCTACTCTGTTATATTCATGTACTGCTTTTACTAAAACAGTCATATTTAAGGATAAGTAGCCCGAGGACCACCGATTAGACGAGGCCGAGTTCTGGCCATAGTTAAGTGGGCTTTCCCGATCTCTTTAGTAGATATTCGCACAGGTACAACTACTGGTTGAAGATGCATACCAATAAAAGTATCCCCAATATCAATACCAGCATGACCTTGGATGCTTTCTACCATAATCGGGTTAGCAAGTACTTGCCAGTACTTATAGGCCATAGAACCCCCCGCTGAGGGTGAAGGCAAAACAGTTACTTCATCTAATCTATAATACCTTCCACAAGATTCTTCTACAACCAGGGCTCGATTCAAATGTTCGCAGCATTGAACAGCAAGATAGATTTCTCGTTTATTAACTTCTTCGAAAAGAGGAGGTAGTAAAACTTCCGCTACTTTAAGACTTCCCCCTTTTCCTATATCTTGCCCCAATACTTCACTGGTACTACACCCTAAAACAAGAATTTCTTGAGGACGTAGATTAACCTGGGAAAAAAACTCCTTCAGAGCCTTTTGCCACTCTAAGTCAATTCTTTCAAGTTCCTGAGTATACATGTTCTCCCCTCCAGAGTTCTAAAGGGACTCCCCTTTTTCAATGGTAGTAATTAGATCTACCCTCCGAGCATGTCTTCCTCCGGCAAAGGGAGTTTTGATAAAGATATCTACTATATCTAAAGCAAGTCCTACTCCTGTAACTCTTCCACCTAAGGCTAAAACATTGGCATTATTATGCTCCCGAGCCATACGGGCAGAATAAGTTTCTGTACAGACAGCTGCCCGAATACCAGGTACTTTATTGGCTGCCATGGAGATTCCCAAGCCAGTCCCACAAACTACGATCCCTAAATCAGCTTGTCCTTTGTTTAAAGCCTCACCCACTCGAAAGCCATAAAGGGGGTAATCTACCGAGTCTTTAGAGTTTGTGCCTACATCTAAGACTTCCATCCCCTGGCTTTCTAGATGAGCACGAATTTCCTCTTTTAATTCAAATCCACCATGATCAGAGCCGATGGCAATTTTCAATATGGACACCTCCAGGCTTCTTGCACTTTTTTCTACATTAGTTATAGTGATCCCTGCAAATTTTCTATTCCTACAAATTTTCTTTTACTATATGAAGATATTTCTCAATCTGAAGAGCACAATCTCGGTAAATTTCCACACTACCTCCCCAGGGATCCTTAAGATCTCTCTGAGAACCATCCTTGGACCAGGCTCCCAGGGGTTTTATTTTTGAAGATAATTCAGGAAAGGCTGATTTTAGTTGGGCCTCATGGGAACTAGTCATGGGGATGATCCAATCAGCCTCTGTTAAAACCTCCGGGATAATTGGTCGTGCACGATGGGAAGATAAGTCGATACCCTTCTCTTCCATAACTATCACAGCTTGAGGACTTGCTTCATCCCCCTCCCAAGCTGCTAAACCCATAGATTCTACCTCTATTGCCCTTCCGAAAATTTTCCGAGCTAAACCTTCAGCCATTGGGCTACGACAAGTATTGCCCGTACATACAAAGACTATTTTCATTTCTTAATCTCCTATCTATAGGTCCTTTAACCAAAGAACATCCGGAGTCCGATTGTTATAAGAACTAATCCACCAAGAGCTTCCGCTCTTTTTCCCAACCAAGAGCCTATAAAACCTCCTAGAATCAAACCACTAGCCATCATTAAACCTGCTACTGTACCCATGACTAAAACTGTCAATCCAATCTGGCTACCAATAGTACCTAAAGAGATACCAACACTTAAAGCATCTAAGCTTACACTTGTTGCTAAAGCATAGAGGCCAATCCCTTGCAGGGAAACCCCCGCTGGTAGATTTTTGCGAAGGAAGGCTACCCGTGCTTGAGATAGTGGATAGGACTCTGGTTTTGGGCGCCAAACATTAAGAATCATTCGTCCCCCTAGCCACAAAAGGACTAGGGAACCTAGAGCCTTGGCTAAACTGCCTAGAAACAAACCCATGGTCCGCCCCAAAAAAAGTCCTCCTAAAGGCATCAAGACATGAAAGACCGCTACTAAAAGGGAGAGGCGGAAAATCATGCCCCTTCTCACACCCACCATCCCAACAGCTAACGCTAGGGAAAAGGCATCAGCACCAAGGGCTATAGCCAAAGCCAAAATCCATCCTACCTTCAATCCCCATTCCTCCTTCGGCAGAGAATACCGTATCCATGCATTCTATGCGAAAAAGGAAGACAAAATGCCCCAGCTTAGAGATGGATAATTCTGTGTTCGGAGGCCTTCTCTAGACGATTCATAATGGCTAAGCCCATTTCTCCCTCGTCCATTCCCTCAGCTAAAATAATTTCTACACTTTGGTCATCACAAAGTCTAAGCCCTTCATAAAGGTTTCCTGCTACTTCCTCTAAATTATCCTTATCCCCTAAGATGAAAAGAAAATCAGGGGATTTTTCTTGCAAATAAAAAGCACTTTCCTTAGAACAAAGAACTCCTATTCTTTTTTCCTTTGCATGGGCTAGTTCAATTTCTTCTTGGATTTTGGCAATAACTTTTTCCTGCTCCCCTAATAGAAGAGTAAGTTTCCCTTGAGGAGCGTAATGGCGATATTTCATCCCCGGAGATTTAGGAGCTTGTCCTTTTCTTAGGGAATCTATTTCTACTGTTCCTAATACCTTTTCTAATTCTTCCTTGGTTACCCCTCCTGGCCGTAGGATAGTTGGGGTTTTGCCTGTAAGATCTAGGACAGTAGATTCCAGACCAACAGAAGACGGTCCTGCATCAAGAATTAAAGGAATCTTCCCTTTAAGATCTCTCCAGACATGAGTACCCTTTGTAGGACTGGGTTTGCCGGAAAGGTTGGCACTGGGAGCTGCAATAGGGACTCCTGCCTCCTGGATTACTTGCAAAGCTACCGGATGCTTAGGCATACGCAGAGCAACTGTTCTGAGTCCACCACTGACTACATCAGGAACTAAATTATTCTTATTAAGAACTAAAGTTAGGGGCCCAGGCCAAAATTTTTCCGCACAAAGGGCTGACTGGTCAGTCCATTCTTCTACTAATTTTTCAACCATATTCAGATTGGAGATATGAACAATGAGAGGGTTATCTTGGGGACGGCCTTTCACTTGAAAAATCTTTTTACAAGCCTCAGGATCCAAAGCATTAGCACCTAAGCCATAGACTGTTTCCGTCGGCAAAGCTACTAATTGACCTTCTCTTATTAAATTTGCCGCTTTTTGAATCCATTCCTTTTCAGGTTCTTCCTCATGAATTGTAACAAGTTCTGTTTGCAAAATTTTCACCTCACCCAAAGAACCCTATCTCGATTGCCATAATCTTGATAAATATCTACCTGGAATCCTTGTTCTCGGAAAAAACCAGATACCTTCTCTCCCTGCTGCCAACCGATTTCAAGGAAAATACACCCTTGAGGATTAAGGAGAGACCTGGCTTCTAGAGCAAGCTTATGATAAAAAGCCAAGCCATCCTCTTCAGCCAATAAAGCTATAGCAGGTTCCTTTTTTACTTCCGGAGACAAGATAGGATATTCATCTCTTCCTATATAGGGGGGATTGCTGATTATGATATCCCAGGTTTCTCCCCTAATAGGCTCAAGGAAATCCCCCTGTCGCCAGAAAATATTAACACCAAGATTTTGGCTATTATACTGAGCAACTTGTAGAGCATCGGAAGAAATGTCCGTACCAGTAACTTGAGCTTCCGGCCAATAATGGGCAATACTTATAGCTAAAGCACCGCTCCCAGTACAAAGATCTACAATTCTGGGTCCTACTTCTTGGGGACCTAGTCCTTGGAGTTCTATTTTTGTCGACCAGCTCTTGCGGTATTCTAAAACCCTTTCGATGAGAACTTCACTATCAGCCCGGGGAATTAACACTCGCTCATCCACATAAAAATCAAGCCCCATGAATTCTTGGTGCTTAACTATATATTGAAGAGGTTCCCGCTGGGAGCGGCGTTTAATAAAGTCCTGATATAAGTCCAGTTCTTCAGCTTTAAGAAGCCGCTCCCTTTCCAAATAAAGTTGTTCCCGCCTTTGGTGAAGAATATGCCCAAGAAGAAGATCCGCGTCCCAACGTGGATTTTCTACTTGAGCAGTTTTTAATTCTTGCTCTCCCCACAAAAGAGCGTCAATTATACGCATTATCCCTCCACTTTTAATTTCTCTGCCCGATCACTGGTGATTAGGGCTTCGATAATTTCATCTAAATCTCCCATCAATACGGCTTCTAGACGATGGAGTGTCAAGCTTATGCGATGATCTGTAACTCGACCCTGAGGAAAATTATAAGTCCTGATTCTTTCGCTACGATCCCCTGTACCTACTTGGCTACGGCGTTCGCTAGCTAATTCTCCTTGAGCTTCTTCTTGAGCTTGTTCGAGTAAACGAGCACGCAAGACCCGCATAGCTTTTTCTTTGTTCTTAAGTTGGGATTTTTCATCCTGGCAGGAAACCACAGTTCCCGTAGGCAAGTGGGTAATCCTTACAGCTGATTGAGTAGTGTTTACAGATTGCCCCCCAGGTCCACTGGCACAGAAAAGGTCGATTCGTAAATCATTAGGATTAATCTCTACTTCTACTTCTTCAGCTTCCGGTAAAACAGCTACTGTGGTAGTAGAGGTATGAATCCGACCTCCTGATTCAGTTTCAGGAACCCTTTGTACTCGATGAACTCCACTCTCAAATTTTAGTCTACTATATGCTCCACGGCCTTCTATTAAGAAAATGATTTCTTTGAAGCCGCCTATATCTGTATAATGGGCACTGAGCATTTCGGTACGCCATCCTTGTTCTTCAGCATACCTAGTGTACATTCTGTAAAGATCCCCTGCAAAAAGAGCTGCTTCTTCTCCCCCGGCACCTGCTCGGATCTCCATAATAACGTTCTTTTCATCATTAGGATCCTTAGGTAAGAGGAGGATTCTTAGCTTTTCTTCTAACTCTTCTTGCTTATTTTTTAACTCTTCTAACTCCAGTTCAGCCATCTCTTTTAATTCCGGCTCTAATTCTTCCTGGAGCAGACTATTAGTATCATCAAGATTATTTAAGATATCTTGATACTCTCGAAACACTTCTACAAATTCTGTAATTTCAGCTTGAGCCTTGGCATGCTTTTGCCACTCTGTTTGGTTAGCGATAACTTCAGGATCGCTTAAAAGTCGAGTAAGCTCATCGTAGCGTCTTTCGATTTCTCTTAATTTATCAAGCATATTTACACCTCATATTGGCTTATTTTAAGCCCAATGAATAATTCTTTCATTATCAGTATGCAGTATAGGGAGTTAAGGTACTTTATAAAAAAAGCAGAGCATGCGCTCCGCTTTTCTCCAGCAACGACCGCAGGTCGTTGTTCATATTACATGCCATATTTTTTCTTAAAGCGATCCACTCGCCCACCAGTATCTACAAAACGTTGAACACCGGTATAGAAGGGATGGCATTTTGAACAAATTTCCACCTTAATGTCCTTCCTTGTGCTGCCAGTTTCAATTACTTCTCCACATACACAAGTAATGGTAGTCTGCTCATATTTAGGATGTATATCTGGTTTCATGTCGTCACCTTCTTTCCCTACCGAGTCGTCAACTCTAGATATTGTAGCATGATGATTATCTAAGGTCAAGAAATAAAATAAATTTTAGATCCATTTTACCAGCCTACGAGAATCGTCTATTAGATCAACCTATCAGAAGACCCCCTTCATGGCATAAGCAGGTTTTTTATCGAAACGATGACGAGCTTCAATAAAGCGGATTGTCCCTGTCTTAGCTCTCATCACTACCGAATGGGTTAGTGCTCCTTGAGCTGTAAAGTGAACCCCCCGGAGTAAAGGACCTTCAGTAATACCTGTAGCCGCAAAAAAGACATCATCAGAACGCACTAAATCATCCATGGTCAGAAGCTTATTTACATCTTGGATACCAAGTTTTTGGGCCCGTTTCACGTCTTCTTCACCTTCAGGCCAAAGTCTTCCTTGCATTTCCCCACCTAAGCAACGTAAAGCCGCGGCAGCTAAAACCCCCTCAGGTGCCCCTCCGATACCCATCATTATATCCACCCCTGTCCCTTCAATGGCACAGGCCACAGCTGGTGAAACATCTCCATCTGTGATTAAGCGGATCCGGGCACCGGCTTCTCGCACTTCTTTGATAAGTTCATTATGGCGAGGCCGATCAAGGATGACAATAGTCAAATCATCCATACTTTTTCCCAATGCTTCAGCCACATTAGCTAAGTTTTCCTTAACGGGAGCATCTAAATGGACACGTCCTTTAGCCAAGGGACCTACAGCAATCTTATTCATATACATATCGGGAGCATGAAGAAGGCTGTCTTATTTGCCGATAGCTACTACAGCAATGGCACCAGCTAACCCTTTAGCTACAATATTGGTTCCTTCTAAGGGGTCTACTGCTACATCCAGCTCTGGCGGTTCTCCACTTCCCACCTTTTCACCAATATAGAGCATAGGTGCTTCATCCATTTCTCCTTCACCTATAACCACGGTACCATTCATGCGAATAGTATCAAAA
>JAAZLD010000199.1 GCA_012799495.1 Desulfitobacterium sp.
GTGAATCGGCATTGATTAGAATTCCTTTTGAGGCTTGCCCTCAATGCTCTCAGGCCGGTTATGATCTTTGGGAAACTTTTGTAAGAGGCCGCAAAATCTCTGTACTCCTACAAGATCAACTTCAAAACAAGGTTCAATTATGGCATAAGGATAAGGGGGTTACAACTTATTGACAAGAAACATCCAAATCCTAGATATACAAGCAGCTAATCAAATTGCCGCTGGGGAAGTAGTTGAAAGACCTGTTTCTGTTGTTAAAGAACTTATCGAAAATTCTCTAGATGCGGGAGCTACTAAAATCGAAGTGGTCGTTGAGGGAAGTGGAGTAGAACTCATCCGTGTTCAGGATAATGGAGTAGGAATTCCAGCTCAAGAGCTGCCCATCTCTCTTCAACGTCATGCTACTAGCAAAATTCGTAGTATTGAGGATCTAAATACATTGGGAACCTTGGGCTTCCGTGGAGAAGCTCTCCCTAGTATTGCTTCAGTATCGAAAATGGAAATACTGACTCGCCCTCAAAAGGAAATTTCCGGAGCTCACTTAATTTTTGAAGGAGGAAAAGAGATAGAATTCTTAGAAACTGGTTGTCCTCCAGGTACTACTGTTATTGTAAAAGATTTATTTTACAATACTCCAGCACGCCGAAAGTTTCTCAAAAGTAAAAATAGGGAATTTGGATTGATCTCTGAATGTATCGGTAAGCTTGCTCTAGCGAGACCAGATGTAGCATTTACTTTAAGGCATCCTAAAACAATTGTCCTTCAGACTCCAGGGAGGGGTCAGCTAATCGATAGTGTGGGAGCTGTTCTAGGCCATAACACCGCAAGACGTCTCCTTGAAATTTCTTATCAGAAAGGAGATTGGGAACTAACAGGCTTTATCAGTCCTCCAGATTTAGTACGTTCCAGTCGTCAGAGTGAATACTTAATTGTTAACGGTAGGATTATTCGCTCTAGTGTAATTAGCCGGGGAATTTTAGAAGGCTATCATACCTTAATACCTAATAAATATTATCCAATAACTGTGTTAAAATTAAAGATGCCCCCTAATCAATATGATGTAAATGTTCATCCTACGAAGATGGAAATCCGTTTTCATGAGGAAAAAAAGCTATCAGAGTTCATCGCTGAGGGGATTCGCCAGGTACTTATGGCTTCTCATCCTATAACACCTTTTTCAAAAGAATCTCCGCATAGGGAATCTCTAGCTAGGGAGGCAAATTTTACTTCTAAGAAGATAAATTCTCAAAAAAAAATGAACTATTCTAAGGAGGTTGGTTTTTCTTGGGGCCTGGCAGGTATAAAAGCTCAAGAACCACAGGATATAAATAGAACTCTAGAACCAAATGATTCTTTAATAACCCAGGATTCTATAGAACTTCCAATCCTGCAGAAAAGTAACTTAGTTCATACCCCTCAGGAGAGCAAACTAGATAGTAAACCGATAGAGAATGGTTCGCACCTATTAGTTTTTGAGGGTAACCCAGTTCAGATAACTCCAGAGACTAACACTGTACAGATACCTAAGGACACTAACTTAGCTAATAGAATTCAGGAAAACTCATCTCCTGAAGCTGACAATCTTAATCCTCAAGAGTACGTAAGTATTATCCAGGAAGAAGATATCGAGTACAATCCACTTCTTCGGCTCTGTCCTATAGGCCAGATTTTTCAGACTTATATTTTAGCAACAGATGAAGAAAATCTGGTAGTAATCGATCAGCATGCTGCTCACGAACGGATCAATTATGAAAAGTTGTTTCAAGAGCATCAGAAAAAACCTGGGGACAGCCAAATGCTCTTAATTCCTACTCCAATAGAACTATCACCTGGGGAAGAAGAAGCTCTTTTAGAATATATCTTAGTACTAAACGAAATGGGCTTTATTCTCGAACATTTTGGGACAAGAACTTATCTTTTGCGAGGAATCCCTGCTTATAGTGGACCTTATGCTGGGGAAACCCTCTTGCGAGAGTTTCTCGATCATGTTCTGACTAACCAGATTCCTCCACGAATGGAAGAATTATTGGAAGAATGGATCTATCTTTTAGCCTGTAAAGATTCCATTAAAGCTAAAGACAATCTTAATCCTTTAGAGATGGAGCAGTTAATCTTCCAGCTTAGCAAGACTAATAATCCCTACACTTGTCCCCATGGACGGCCCACTATGATTCAGCTTAGTAAGAAAGAGTTTGAAAGACGTTTTTATAGGAGTTAAGAATGAGAGAATCCAATCTATTGATAAAGATTACTCGCCCAGAAGATCCGGAATTGCAAAGTAAGGCTCGCTGGTTCGCTGGACAACCTGGAATAAATTCTTACCTTTCTCTGGCAGAAACTAAATCGGGCTTACAAAATGAAGCTTTCCATGAATCCCGATCTGAAGTTCCCATTTTGCATATAACTCGTAAAGGAACTTACCTCCTAACAGATGAGGAGTCTCTTACTTTTCATCCAAGCATGGCTCTTTTGCGTCTCATGCAAATAATAAGAGGGGAGGAGGATCGGTTCCTGAAAGCTGTAGCTTTAGAAGAAGGGGATACATTTTTAGATGGAACTTTAGGATTGGGAACTGACGCCTTAATAGCTGCCTTTCAAGTAGGGGACAGGGGGAAGGTTATTGGGGTGGAATACTCTTCAGTCCTGGCTGCTATAGTAAAAGATGGATTGAATAATTTGGCACTAGGTAAGTTTCCTCCAGTAAAAAACCCCAAAAAAAGAGAAGCATGGCAAAAGCTTGGGGAAGCTTCCCCCCGAATCAATATTCGATGGGGTAGTCATTATGAAATTCTAGCCCAAATGCCTTCCCAATCAGTAGATGTAGTGTATTTTGATCCTATGTTTCGACGTACTCGGGAAGAAAGCGCATCTATCCGTCCTTTACAGGAAATCTCCTATCAGGAACCCATAAGTTTAAACACTATTGAGGAAGCAAAAAGAGTTGCTAGAAAAAGAATCGTTCTCAAAGAGAGAAAGTTTAGCAAAGAGTTTGACCGTTTGGGTTTTACCATTGAAGATGGAGGGAAGTATAGCCATATAGATTATGGAATAATTCAGCTAAAGGGGAGCGTAATGTGAAGCCACTAATAATCATCGTGGGACCTACAGCCGTAGGAAAGACAGCTTTGGGGGTTGCCTTGGCTCGAACTCTTCAAGGAGAGATTATCTCCGGAGATTCGGTCCAGGTCTACAAAAAATTAGATATTGGCTCAGCTAAGCCATCTTTAGAGGAACAGGGGGGAATTAGACATCATCTTTTGGATTTTTTGGATCCAGCTGAACCTTTTTCTGTAGCACAGTTTCAAAATTTAGCTCAAAAAGCTATCCAAGATATTCAAAGTCGTGGTAAGATTCCAATCGTAGTAGGTGGGACAGGGCTTTATATCCGTTCTCTCATCGATCCCTTTGACTTTGTGGAAACTGGTTCTGAGACTATCCGTCAATACTGGACTGATTTTTATCAAAAACATGGGAAAGAAGCCCTTCATACAGAATTGGCTAAAATAGATCCTGTAAGTGCAAAACGCCTCCATCCTAATGATACAGTACGAATAGTTCGTGCCTTAGAGGTTTGCCAACTAACTGGAAAACCTTATTCTCAGGTAAGGGGGAAAAAGGACACCCAATACCCAAAACTACCCCCTAATATCCTCTATTTAGGACTGAATGCCCCTCGGGAGATCATTTATGAGCGAATTAACAAACGTTGTGAAATAATGGTTGAAGAAGGACTTATTGAGGAGGCTCTTAATATCATAAGAGAGGGTTATTCACCTAAAATTAAACCTTTGCAGAGTATTGGCTATCGCCATGCACTTCTCTATCTTTTTGGCAAAGTAACTTTACCAGAAATGATGAGGATCTTTCAGCGTGATACCCGCCACTTTGCTAAGCGTCAACTAACTTGGTTTCGCCGAGATCCGCGGATTACATGGTACAATACTTATGAAGAAGAAATGAAAAATATCTTAGAATCTATAATAGACACTTGCAGTAGGTTATAAAGTCGTGTAAAATGGTAAAATAGAAATAGCTGGTGGTGGAGGGAAAAAAATGAATAAATCGCCCATCAATTTACAAGATACTTTTTTGAACCAAATCCGAAAGGAAAATATTCCTGTAACGATCTACTTAGTTAATGGTTTTCAGTTAAAAGGATTAATACGTGGTTTTGATAATTTTACCGTTGTTATAGAGTTTGAAGGTAAGCAACAAATGGTTTATAAACATGCCATTTCTACTGTTATGCCAATGCGTCCTGTTAATCTATTATCTTCAACAAATACTCCTTCGGTAGAGGAATAAGTTAAGATTGATTATGAAAGCCTGGTTTTTACACAGGCTTTTTTCTTGTGTTAATAAAAGGATTTATTGTAGAGATAATATAGAAGTGATATATTTTATAGTGTAGTTCTCAATATGGAAAGGAAAATACTTGATGAAATCTAGAAATCTTCGTAATGTTGCTATTATTGCTCATGTGGATCATGGAAAAACAACTTTAGTGGATGCTATGCTCAAAGAGAGTGGCACTTTCCGGTCCAATGAAAATGTTGAAGATCGGGTAATGGACTCTAATGAATTGGAGAGAGAAAGAGGAATTACCATTCTCTCAAAAAATACGGCAGTCCATTGGCAAGGTATAAAAATCAATATAGTGGATACTCCAGGTCATGCTGATTTTGGGGGAGAAGTAGAGCGTGTCCTTAAAATGGTAGATGGAGTATTATTGATCGTTGACTCTTTTGAAGGACCTATGCCTCAAACCCGATTTGTTTTACGAAAAGCTTTAGAATTAAAATTATTGCCCATTGTAGTTATCAATAAAATCGATCGACCTGATGCCCGGCCTGCTCAGGTGGTGGATGAGGTCTTAGATCTTTTCATTGAACTCGGAGCTGATGATGATCAGGTTGATTTTCCTGTAATCTATACATCTGCACGGGATGGGATAGCTGGGCTAGAACCAGATCAAATGGAAGATAATTTAGAGCCTTTATTTAAGGTAATCTTGGAGAGAATACCTGCTCCAGTAGTTGATATTGAAGGTCCTATGCAATTATTAGTTACTACCTTAGACCATGATGATTATGTAGGTAAAATCGTCATCGGAAGAATTGTTCGAGGTAAAATCCACCCAGGTGAATCAGTAGCTTTAATAAAGCGGGATAACAATTTAGAGCGAGCCAAAATAGTAAGAGTATATACTTTTGAAGGATTAAAAAGGTTTGAGGTACCGGAAGCGAAAGCAGGAGATATTGTTGCTCTTACAGGGCTGACAACAGCCAATATCGGAGAGACTGTGGCGGATATCAATGAACCAGAAGCTCTTCCTCAAATTGAAATAGATGAACCTACCTTGACCATGAACTTTATGGTCAATAATAGTCCCTTTGCCGGCCGGGAAGGAGAATTCGTCACTTCTCGCAGACTAAGGGAACGCCTTTATAAAGAAGTGGAAACTAATGTTAGTCTTCGGGTTGAAGATACTGACTCGGCAGATATCTTAAAGGTTTCTGGTAGAGGGGAGCTCCATTTATCCATTCTTATAGAAAATATGCGCAGGGAAGGGTATGAGCTACAAGTATCAAAGCCCGATGTTATTTATAGAACCATTGACGGTGTCAAATGCGAACCTATCGAATATCTAATTTGCGATGTTCCAGAGTCTGCAGTAGGTGCAGTAATTGAACGTTTAGGTAAAAGTAAAGGCGAAATGGTTAATATGACTAATATTTCGGATACTCAAATAAGACTTGAGTTTAAAGTACCTGCAAGGGGACTTATTGGTTTCCGAGGTGACTTTTTGACGGAGACCCATGGTGAAGGGATTATGAGTCATGTTTTCCATGGTTACGAACCTTATAAAGGGGATATTCCTGGTCGAGGCAGGGGTGTTTTGATTGCCCACGAAAATGGAGAAGCTACCACTTACGGACTACACAATGCCCAAGAAAGGGGTACTCTCTTTATTGAACCAGGTACTAAAGTTTATGAAGGAATGATCGTAGGGGAAAGTAATCGGGAGCAGGATTTAGAAGTAAATGTTGCTAGAAAAAAACATATTACCAATATGCGCTCCAGTACAGCTGAGGAAGCCTTACGCCTAGAAAAGCCAAGGATTTTTACTTTGGAGCAAGCATTAGAGTTTATTGAAGAAGATGAGTTAGTAGAAATTACTCCAAATAGTATCCGGCTACGAAAAAAACTCTTGAATAAAAATGACCGGGTTCGTTACGCAAAATCCTTGTCATCTAATAGCGCAAAATGAGATAAATATCCAACACACCTTTTTTCCGTCTTCTGCGTATAGTAGTAAAGACGGGAGGTGTCTCTAAATTCATGGCAATCCGAATAAAATTTCCTAAGTTGAAAAATCAGCCTCCAATCGTGCAAACTCCAGTGCCGGTAAAAAGAAGGCTTACGGCTGAAAATCCTTTATCTGAAGGGAAAACTTCTCGTGTAGCTTCCCAAACAGATAAGAATAATGTAGCTGAAATTTTAGATGAATTAGAAAGTCTCGTTGGTCTTGAATCTGTTAAAGAGTTGATCCGAGAAATTCAAGCTTATATCGAAATTCAAAGGCGTCGCACTAAAGAGAAGCTCATTGCCGAACCTTTAGTACTGCATATGATTTTCCGAGGGAACCCTGGAACTGGGAAAACTACCGTGGCACGGCTGATTGGTAGGCTTTTTAAAGAAATGAATGTTTTGCAAAAAGGACATATTATTGAATGTGAGCGGGCGGATCTAGTGGGAGAGTATATCGGTCACACAGCTCAAAAAACCCGCGAACAAGTAAAGAAAGCCTTGGGGGGGATTCTTTTTATCGATGAAGCTTATTCCTTGGCTCGTGGTGGAGAAAAAGACTTTGGCAAAGAAGCTATTGATGCTTTAGTCAAAGCTATGGAAGATCATAAAAATGAATTAATCTTAATTTTGGCAGGTTACCGTCATGAAATGGAGTTCTTCCTCCAAACAAACCCTGGCTTAAGATCCAGATTTCCTATACATATTGATTTTCCCGATTATACTATTAATGAATTATTGAGTATAGGAGAATCAATGCTTAAAACCCGCCAGTATGAACTCACTCTAGAAGCACGGGAAGCCTTCCGGCAAATGATTCAAGGGGTGCTAAGTTCCCACCCCTATGCAGGAAATGCTCGTTTAGTTCGGAATATGGTAGAAAAGGCCATTCGCAAACAAGCAGTTCGTCTCTACCAAAAACCTACATCATCAAGAGAAGAACTCATTAAAATCCTGCCCTCTGACTTAAGTGTAGATGATGATGATCTTAGGTAGGTAAGAAACGGAGGTTTAAATGGATATATTAGGGGATATCTCAGGGATTCGCAAGACCCAATTAAAAGAGTTAGAGGAGTTAGCTTCGCTCCGGACAAAACGTCCGGAGCTTATCGATTATTCCTTGTTAGAAGGTATTTGTAACTTATCTAGTCTCTGGAATAGAGAAATTGCCTTATACATCAATCGTTCAGGAGTAGTTACTGCTATTGCTGTAGGCAAACATGCCACAGTTAATTTACCATCACTACCTGAGCGCCAGAGGAGACGTACCCGGTGTATTCACACCCACCCTAGTGGCAATTTTCAACTTAGTACTGTGGATTTAAGTGCTTTAACTTCACTTGGCTTAGAAAGTATAACAAGCTTAGGTACACGTAAAGGAAAATTAACGGGGGCCGAGATTGGGATTCCAACTTCTAGCCATGTAGAAAAGTTTGCCTTATCCTCTGGAGAAATAAAGAATTTAGACTATGATGATCTTCTTCGAGAAGTTCCTAGTCTACCCCAAAGAGAAACCACTATAGTTGAAGATAAAGAAAAGGCTTACTTGATTGCTTTAGAAGAGGAGGAGCTAGGTAAGGAATACTTAGCTGAATTGGCAGAATTATCCAAAACTGCCGGTGTTGTAGTTGTAGGGCAGCTCCTTCAGTCAAGAACTTACGGTAGTCCTGTCAGTTATTTGGGTAAAGGTAAACTCCAAGAACTTACTCAGCTTATCCAAAATAGCGGTGCCAATGTATTAATCTGTGATGATGAACTTACACCTGTCCAACTTAAAAATTTAGAAAATGCAACGGGAACTAAAGTTCTGGATCGGACTAACCTCATCCTAGATATCTTTGCTCAGAGGGCAAAATCCCGGGAAGGTAAGTTGCAGGTTGAACTAGCTCAATTAAAACATCTTCTTCCTAGATTAACTGGTAAGGGAGTAAGTCTTTCACGACTTGGTGGAGGAGTAGGAACTAGAGGACCTGGAGAGACAAAGCTGGAAGTAGATAGGCGTCGTTTACGTCAGAGAATCAATGCGCTGGAGTCAGAACTTAAGGAAGTCCGTAAGAATCGCCAGACACAGAGAAGACAGAGGAAAAGAACTGGTCTTCCTTTAATAGCTTTAGTCGGGTATACTAATGCCGGAAAAACTACATTTATGGAGAGAGCCATGGAGCAAACCCAAGCTAAAGGAGAAAGGATTAGGGGAGAGGACAAGCTTTTTGCTACCTTAGATCCCATTGTACGTGGAATTCAAATCCCTTCAGGTCCTAGGATTTTACTTAGTGATACTGTAGGTTTTATACAAAAACTTCCTCACCAGTTACTCCATGCCTTTTTAGCTACTCTAGAAGAGGTAAAAAACGCCGATGTTTTGATTCATGTCCTCGATGCTAGTCATCCACGAGCACTAGAACAAGCTGAGACTGTCCTAGGAATATTAAAGGAATTAGACTGTGAAAATAAGCCCCAAATTACTTTACTTAATAAAATAGACAAGGTTGAGCATGAAGGAGAACTAACTCGCTTGGCCCAAGAGCTTTCTCATCCGATACAGATTTCCCTACTGAAAAATCAATCTTTAGCACCTGTTTGGAAAAAAATCGTGGAACTTATTTGACCAGAAACTGTAGGAGGTATTATCATTGTTCTTAGAGAATTTACCCCATAAGCTTAATGAAGCCAAAATCTACGCTGAAAAGATCCTCAAGGAGCAAGAACCTGTAATTGAGGAAATTAGTGAATATAACCATGCTAAAATTCTTAAAGCTTTTCAAGAAGAAAGGATATCTAGCTACCATTTAACAGGCTCCACAGGCTATGGCCTAGGGGATAGTGGTAGGGAAGCCTTGGATGAAATTATGGCTAAAGTTCTCGGCACAGAGGCAGCCATAGTAAGAGGTCAGTTTGTCTCGGGAACTCATGCTATTGCTGCAGCTTTATATGGTGTTTTAAGGCCGGGAGACCATTTTTTATCCGTTTCCGGAGACCCCTATGATACTTTGGAAGAGGTTATTGGATTAAGAGGAACAGGGCAAGGAAGCCTAAAGGAATTAGGAGTAGATTATAGCGTGATTCCCCTTAGTGAAAAGGGGGAAATCCAATATTCTTTATTTCCCGACTACATAAAACCTAATACTAAAATGCTCATTCTCCAACGCTCTAGAGGATATGCTTGGCGCAAGTCCATTCCTGTTGAGCAAATATCCGAGTTAGTCCAGTATGTTCGCAAGCATTATCCTGAGCTAATTATTTTTGTAGATAATTGTTATGGAGAATTAGTAGAAATGTATGAACCAGGAGATGTAGGAGTGGATTTACTAGCTGGCTCCTTAATTAAAAATCCAGGAGGAACAATAGCTCCTACAGGAGGATATGTGGCAGGTAGAAAAGAGTTAGTTGAAAAGGCAGCCTGTCGTCTTACAGCTCCTGGTGTAGGTAGTGATTTAGGAGCTACTTTATATTGGCAGCTGCAATTTTACCAGGGTTTATTTTTTAGCCCTCTTACAGTAAAAGAATCTTTACGAGGAGCTATTTTTTCCGCAGCTTTATGGCAGGCTTTAGGTTTTGAGGTGGATCCTCTTCCTGATGCCCATCGAACAGATTTAATTCAAGCTGTCAAATTACAATCCAAAGAGCGGCTAATTGCCTTTTGTCAAGGTTTTCAAAAAGGCTCACCTGTTGATAGTCATGTTCTACCTATTCCTTCAGAAATGCCTGGTTACGAAGATGAAGTAATAATGTCGGGAGGAACCTTTATTCAAGGAGCCACCAGCGAATTTTCAGCAGATGGACCCCTTCGGGAGCCATATGTAGTCTATCAACAAGGTGGCATCTCAATGTTCTATGTAAAATTCGGTAATATCTTGGCTGCTCAAGCCCTCTGGGAGCAAGGTTTATTAAGATGAGGTGAACATTCTGTGGCAAGTGAAAATAAGTGGGAAAAGCCCACAAAAAACACTCTAAAATTGATCATAGAGATTATCGAAATTGTCATTATCGCCTTTGCTTTATCTTGGGTTCTTCGTACATTTGTTCTAGAAGCCCGAGTTGTTCCAACAGGCTCCATGATACCTACTATTCAACTACAAGACCGTATTCTCGTAGATAAGTTTTTTTATAAATTTGGGGATTTCGAGCGAGGAGATATAGTCGTTTTCCAACCTCCTCCTAATGCCCACACAGAGGAGGATTATATTAAACGTATTATTGCCTTA
>JAAZLD010000200.1 GCA_012799495.1 Desulfitobacterium sp.
ATAAGTGTTAAGAGCTGCGATATTGTGATTAATAATCATAAGTTAATTCCTCCTTGATTTTTCTGCCGGGCATCCTTGCCCGTGCATTTTATTCGCAAATGATGGCTTCACCCTCCGGCCGGTCGAATGAATATCATTTACTGTTACTATTGTTATCGAAGGATAGTTGCTCTTTCTTAAGCCCCATATTGCTTTGTTTTAGCACATTATACCTGTATATTTAGTGTTTACTCCATATTTCTCCCGTTTTCACATTCTTAGAGTGTTCAGTTTTAAGTAGAGGAAACTCTTGCCATCAAATGGGCTTATTATTCAGTTAGTACTTTAAACACAAAACAAAAATCACTAGTATTCTTAACTGCCACATAATGAGGCCTTTAGGAATTCTAGTGATTTGAATAATTTGTGCATATATTTTATCCTTGTCTTTTCATACTTTTTTATCTAGTAAGATTCCTACATATTCCTGAATAGCTGCTAAGGTATCTAATAATTCCCGTGGAGGAAATTCCTTGATCACCTTGTCCTCTTTTTTATCTACAAATTTCACAATTAGGCGGTCAGTTTTTTCATGAATTTCGAATTCTAAGGAAGCATCCATCTTTTTTAAAAACTCATTAAGCTGTTTTGTTAATTGTTGGGTTTCATCCTTAGTTAGCTCTCGTTGTGAACGTTCTTCTCCTTGATTATAATTTTTACCTGCTTCGGCTTTATTTGCAGAAATAGGTTTCTCAAGAGCTATTTCCTCTGGCATTGTGCTTGCGGATGAGGATGTATAGTTGGTATTTATATTTTGTTGGATAGGCGTGGTCCTTTGTATGCTTAGATCCATCTGTATACACCTCCTTCACCACTACTATCTGTAGGTTTTTAAAAGAATTAATAGAAGATAATATATTACTTCTTATCTCTTGCTATATTTGATGTGAGCAAGGTTAGATCAGGTAAAGAGTTGGGTATGGCTGCCTCCTGGTTTTCTGCAACGATAGCATCATAGATCTCCCCACGATAAATCTTTATTTCCTTAGGAGCGTCGATAGTAAGGCGAACACTATCTCCTTTTACTCCTGCTACTGTTACCACTATATTATCGGCTATGACGATCCGTTCTCCTACTTTTCGTGTTAGCGCCAACATCTTATTCGCCCCCTTCTACTACTTCTGCCTTGTTTGGTTCGGCGAAAAGTTTGTGGCGAATGGAGTAAGGGGATTGTTCCAAAATAATCTGTCTGCCCTCACGTTTTTTGGGGTTGAAGATAATAGGTGCTTGCAAATTAACGGTCATATCCTTTATATCTTCTTTTACTGTTGCAATAACCAGAACTTGAGGTGGATTATCTTCTGTAAGCTCCATTTCTTTGACCAAGATTTCATCTAGCTTAAATTCATAGTCTTTATAGAAAGCAAAAGGGTCTACTAATAAAAAACTTAAATTGGGTTCTTTAATCGATTGGAGAAATGAGAAAGGGCTATCCTCACCGTGGGGTAAAAGAATAAACTCTTTTTCATTGAGAAAGCCAGGAATCCCCAAGGGAAAATGGAGGATATCTTCTTCAATAATTTCTATGGTTCCAAAGCGTGTGGACTGAATTTTCATGTCTTTTCCTCCCTATACTTCCACATCAATTACGGATATCTCTACTCGAGGATATTGGGTTACCTGGAAGTCAACTCTCCCCGGTATATATTCACTATCTATGATGGCATTATGAGGGGTATAGTTAACTGTGCCTTTAATAAAGTTGGTTTCTACAGGACTAGCCTCATATCGAATAATGGGGGCTTCAATAGGAGTCCAAGCAAGTTCTCCTTTTTTCTTAACCATGGAATCTGCCGCCAACTCACCAAGGGTATTGCCAGGAGCCTTTAAATCAGCTAAGCGATCACCCTTAGCTACGATTTTAGAGATTGCTTCTAAAGCAGCCTGCCTTCCCTCTTGGGCAAATTCACGAATTAAAGTAGTTATACTTTTGCGGCCCACAGAGTGAAAGTAATTCGAATTATCGATTGTTAATACCCCTTTAGGCTGGCTAATCTCTAATTGGGGAGGAATCCTCTCCATTTCTACCTTTGGCAAGGTAGTTTTCATATTTAGCTGACTGTTACGGGTTTGGTATTCCAAACGAATAGTATAGGTCTGAATCTGGAGTCTAAGCATAGACATACCCCTATCTCATAAAATCCACTAAAGAAGGCTGGATAATTTGAGCACCTACTGCTAAGGCTGCATTATAGACATTTTCCTGGGTTTTGAATTGAACTAGAGTTTCTGCAATATCTGCATAAAGAGTCTCAGCTAAAAATTCACTCAAATTAGCTGCAGTATTATCCAATTGCTGATGAATAGCCTCCATCCGATTCTGCTTTGCTCCAATTTGGGCACGGTAGTCCAAGACTACATCCATTTGCCCTTCTATAGCGCCTATGCTTTTTTGAAGGGCATCTATATCTGAGTTCTCTAGGGCGTTCTTAAGATCCTCAAG
>JAAZLD010000201.1 GCA_012799495.1 Desulfitobacterium sp.
AACCCTGTTAGAATATTCTGTACTCTGGACGAACGCTACGCCCACCAATACATTCGTAAAAATGATGTTTGAGTAATTCTAAGAAAACAGGAGCATTTTGAAGTAAATCAAAGTATATAGAGGGAGGGTGCCTTAATGTTTAAACATTTCAAAGATATGGAGTACACCGTACGGGTAGATCGTCCGGATCCACGCTTTGCTAATCTTTTGCTAGAACAGTTCGGTGGACCCCATGGTGAATTAAAAGCAGCTATGCAGTATTTTACCCAAGCGGTAGGGTGCAATGACCCAAAGATCCGTGATATGCTCCAAGATATTGCGGCAGAAGAATTGAGCCACTTTGAAATGGTTGGAGAATGCATAGCTATGCTCTTGGGTCCTACTGATAAAGTTTCTCGGGATTTTCCAGCTATCCATATGGCAATCTTAACTGGTGGTCCAATCTTAACTAAC
Organism: Desulfitobacterium sp.; assembly: GCA_012799495.1. Classification (GTDB taxonomy): domain Bacteria; phylum Bacillota; class Desulfitobacteriia; order Desulfitobacteriales; family Desulfitobacteriaceae; genus Desulfitobacterium. Next base: position 454 of record JAAZLD010000201.1, read on the forward strand.
GCCATGGGAATTCCTTGGAATGCAAGCTATGTAGAGACTACTGGTGACCTGTATTGTGACTTAGCCTCCAATGCCACTGCAGAACTCCGGGCTAAGCTTATTTATGAGAGATTACTGCAACAGACTGATGATCCCGGTGTTAAAGATATGATCCGCTTCTTACTTAGTAGAGAAGAAGCCCATAACTTCTCTTTCATGCAAGCTATTGAAACCATTAAAGGTCAGTATGTAGACGCTAACTTCCGTGATTCCGAATTCTCGAAAATGTACGCCAACCTATCAACAGGAATGGGTGATGCCCGTGGACCTTGGAACCAAGGCCATGGCATCCAATATGAGGATAATCCTCAAGAAAAATACGGTGGCCCTGTAGAGTATGGTCAAGATCGAAGTCCAGATGGTCCAGGAGAAATCGGTCCTGATTATCAGGATAACCAACGGAACAATCCTCAATTCACCCAGTCAGAACAAGGGCCCGCAACAGTTCCTGGACAAGAAAACCCAATGCATTAAGAAAAAAAATACCCATTCGAATACAAAGAAGTGGCTGATAGACAGAAGTTCTTACCTATCAGCCACTTCTTTAATTTTGCCCAAGAACTCTACTAATAAATATTTCCACTAGCTCAGGATCAAACTGAGTTCCAGAGTTTCTTCTTAACTCATCCACCGCTGCCTCTTTGCTCTTTCCCCTCTGATAAGTTCGATCACTAGTCATAGCGTCAAAGGCATCAGCTATACAAATGATCCGAGACTGGAGAGGGATTTCTGTCCCTTTAAGTCCTGCAGGATAACCCTGCCCATCCCAGCGTTCATGATGGTGGAGGACATATTTAGCAATCTTCTCAATTTCTGCTACTGAGTTGAAATCCGATAAGGAATTCAGTATATGAAATCCAATCTCTGGATGTTTCATTACTTTATCCCACTCATCTTCATTAAGTTTACTAGGCTTATAAAAAATCCTTTTATCTATCGCTGCTTTCCCAATATCATGAAATAATGAAGCAATGTTTAATTCCTCGATTTCTTTTTCATTAAAGCCTAATTCCCTACCTAACTCCTCAGCAAATTCTGCAACCCGATAGGCATGGCGATCCATAATCTTATTGAAAAACTTGCGTAAATACAGTTCGATGAGTTTCTTTCGCGAATTTACTCCTAAATTCATTTTTGCCCTTCCATCTAGTAATATTTTAACACTATGATATCCTAAACTGGCCCATAGCTTCAACTAGTTGTTCGGATTTTTCTTGAGCGTTTTTAGCCAAATTCATAACATTTTCAGACATTTGAACAATACTTGAAGTTTCTTGGGCAATATTAGTGGCACCCATAGCCTCTTCATTGGCGGCAGCAGCAATTTGGTTAATAGCTTGGACCATACTCTCCATAGAAGCTAAAATTTCTTCCGAAGTAGAGCTAAAGTCTATCACTATATCACTGATAGCATTGGAGTTTGCGCTATATTCATCACCAATATTCACTAAATTCTCATAATCCTGGAGGACTTTTTGATCCATGAAATTCATAATTTCCATAGAGCTTGATGTTAGTTCATTAACAGCTTGTAAGATCACTTCCGTTACTTCTTGAATCCTGGCTACGGAATCCTTGGAACCTTCCGCCAACTTTCTAATTTCCTCAGCAACTACAGCAAAACCTTTTCCTGCTTCTCCAGCCCTAGCTGCTTCTATTGCCGCGTTCAAGGCTAATAAGTTAGTTTGAGCGGTAATCTCCAAAATAGCTTGAGATAATTCATCGATCTGGTTCACAGCCTTAGCTTGCTCCAAGGCTCCTTCTAAGCTGGTTCTGGCATTTCCGTAGATTTCTAAAGCTTCATTCTTAGAGGATATGGCTTTTTCTTTCATTTCCTGGCTCATTTTATTGATTTCTGCCACAGTGACCGTACCTTCCTGTGACTTGGCAGCTAAAACTTCGATTGCCCTCTCTATTTCGATAGAAGTAGCATTCATTTCTTCACTGGAAGCCGCTGTTTCTTCCGTTCCTGCCGATAACTCTTCTGTTGTAGCGGAAATTTCCTCAATACTTTGGTCAAGATTCTCCATATCTCTATTGATTCCAAGTAACATCTCACTCATAGCGGATGATTGATCCATAACATCTTTAACCATAGCTTTTAAAGATTCCTGCATTGAATATGTAGCTTTAGCTAGGGTTCCGGTTTCATCTTTCATTTTCAAGAGTCTTGGAGAAACCTCGTTTCTAAAGTCACCGGTAGCGACGACCTCCAAATGTTTTGCTATTTCACTTATTGGGTTAGCAATATTTCTGCTTATAAAGAGGGTTATTAGAATACCTAAACCTAATAAAACCAGAGAGATGATGGTAATCATTTTTCCTAGCTGATTCACAGGAGCCATGATCACTGATTTAGGAGAGTTAACACTTAG
>JAAZLD010000202.1 GCA_012799495.1 Desulfitobacterium sp.
AATTTGTTCTGAGTGAAGAAGATAATGAACCAAATCTTCAGCGATCTCACCACTCACAATAGGAACTGTACCTGTATAACCTTCCCCACCGCTAATGCTCCGATTTACTACAAATTCTCCGGAACCAACTGCTTGAGCCACGTCAAGCTTCCCTTGAGCATTAAGTGGGAGATCCACCAAAGGTTCTCTTACATAACCTCTTACTTCTCCAGAAGCATGACCAATGGCCACTACTCCCCCAAGGGGACCATCTCCTAGTAATCTTAAAGTTACAGCTTCATTTTCCTTCATAGAACTAGCTAAAATCAAAGATGCCCCCATGAGTCTTCCTAATGCAGCTGTGGCCACGGGGGTTGTTTGGTGGCGCTTTGCGGCTTCTCCTACAGCCTTAGTCATATTGAGAATAACCCAGCGCACTTCATTATTAAGCATGGTACCTAGCCATAATTCATCTAAATAATTATTTTTCATATACTTACCTCAATCATAATTATATTTTATATATTTCTAATTGGATCACTAGGACAATTCCTTCACTTACCTTAATTTTACCTTCTTTCCCCTCTAAAACATTGCTAATACCTCGGGGGTTCTCTTGGTATAAATACTCCCCATACAAAGGGTAATAAAATCCTTCTGTAGAGACCTTAGCCTTTGGTGAGACCGGAATGAGGGAAAGGGTTTGACCGGGAAATCCCTCAATAATCTTTTCCCCATCAACTAGATATATATCATGCTGAGGATCCTTCATTTTAATAGGATAACCTTGATAAAAAAATTTTAACAATAAGGATAAATTCCCTAAAAGGTGGTCAATTCGCCCACCTGTCCCTCCCAAGAGGGTGATTTCAGGCTGCGAACTTTCAACTTCAAACCGTGAGCCCTCACGTGAGTCCTCATGTGAGGACTCAATTTCTGGCAGCAAACTCTCAGAATTCTTCCGATTCTCTTGCTCCTTGGTCTTACCCTCCTTGGCTTTTTGCCAAATCTCTACTCCATACATACAGGCTAATTCTAAATCTGTTTCATCTTTTTGGGAAGGGTAACTTACTATAGGTATTCCTTTTTGGCGGCATAGCTCTAAGATTTCCGGTTCTATAGAATCTAGATCCCCGATGAGGGCGTCTGGAAAATGCCCACTCTCAATAACATGTTTCCCTCCGCCATCAGCAGCGATAATCATTTCATAAGAGCTTAACTCCACCTTACCCCATTCTTGATCCCATTCCCCATTAGCTACAATAGCTATTTTCACTATTTTTCACCTTTACCCTGTAGTGCTTCCTCCCTTAGAGTCCGGACAGCCTGAGCTGGATCTGGCTGGCCAAATACGGCGGCCCCAGCTACTAAAATATCAGCACCGGCTTTTACCACTGGGGAAGCAGTCTGAAGGTTAATCCCTCCGTCCACTTCAATTTCACAGTTTGATTGCATCTGATCCAAATGACGCCTTAGGACCCGGATCTTTGGTAATACTTCAGGGATAAACTTTTGACCACCAAATCCCGGATTTACACTCATAATTAGGACCATATCTAATTGATCGATAATATACTTTAGCCCATCTAAGGGAGTAGCAGGATTTAAAGACACTCCTGCTGTCAAGCCTAAGCTTTTAATCTGTTGAATTGCCCTATGGATATGGTATGTAGCCTCTAAATGAACAGTAATATGATCAGCACCAGCTTTGGCAAACTCCTCAATATACTGCTCCGGGTTTTCAATCATTAAATGAACATCAAAACGCATTTTAGAATGAGGCCGTAAAGATTTAACCACTAAAGGCCCAATGGTAATATTAGGGACAAAATGTCCATCCATTACATCAATATGTAATACTTCAGCCCCAGCTTCTTCCACTCGGGCTACCTCCTCACCAAGGCGGGAGAAATCTGCAGATAGGATGGAGGGGGCAATTTTAATCATATTAATATCTCCTCTCGGATGCAATAACTTCTTCTAAAAACTGACAATAATGATCATAGCGGCTCTGGCGGATTTTGCCTTCTGCAAGAGCAGCTTTTACACCACAATCAGGTTCCTTAAGATGCAAACAATCATTAAAACGGCACTCCCCGCCATACTGCCGAAATTCCACCATATACCTACTAAGATCCTGGCGGGTCATAGACGGTAAACGCAAAGAGGAGAATCCTGGGGTATCAGCTAAAAGACCTTCTCCACACACTAAGAGTTCTACATGGCGAGTTGTATGGCGGCCCCGTTTTAACTTTCGACTTACTTCACCAGTTTTAATTTCCAAATCAGGATCTAAGGTATTAACGATACTTGATTTTCCCACACCTGAAGGGCCTGCCAAAACAGAAACTTTATAGTTGATATGCTCTTGTAATTCTTCAATACCTTCTCCTGTTTTTGAAGAAAACTTAATGACTTTATAACCCAATTCTTGATAAAAATCTAATCCATCCTCAGGGAAAAACCTTTCAGATGAATCAGAGGTTTCCAATCCCTTTACCAAGTCGATTTTATTTAGAATGATAACTGGTTTGATATTGACTGCTGTTACTTGAATAAGAAGCCGATCTAAAAGATTCAGATCCGGTTCAGGATCAAGAATAGCAAAGGTTAAAAAAGCTTGATCCACATTAGCAATAGTCGGCCGCTTCAACTGATTTTCTCTTGGTAGTACTTTTTCAATAGTTCCTTTATTTCCTACTCCAGGGAGTATTTTAACCCGATCCCCTGGTAAGAATTCTTGATTACGCACGCGAAAGCGGCCTCGTAGAGAACATTCCCATACTTGGCCTTCCGCATAAACATAATAAAATCCACTGTACCCTTTGAGTATAATTCCAGATAACATATATTTGCCTAACCCTTTCTTACAAACTGGAAATCAATTACTCTAAACTTGAGGCCACAGCAAAAAATAGTTTTGGTCCAAAAGCTATCGGACCTGGCCCCCGAGAAACAACAATCGTAACAACATCCCCGCTTTTTACCATAGTGCCTGGTTTGGGAATCATATCCATCACCACATCCCGGGGATATTCTGTGGAATCCTTCACTTCAATAATAACTATCAATTTGTTCTGCTGTTCAAGGATCTCCTTAGCTTCATCCTGTGACTTTGCAATGACATTAGTTAAGGGAAAACTGCTTTCCACCTTCCCAGCACTAGCAGTCAATGTTACATAACCGTTTTTCGGCCAGTCAGAACCTGGTGCCGGATCTTGTTCAATAATAATTCCTTCCGGCAAGGTGGAGTTATTATCTAATTGGACTGTTATATTTTCTTCATCAAAACCTAGACTTTTCAATTGATTAATAGCTGCTTCCTGGGTAGTAGCGCCGTTCTTAAAATTAGGCATCTTAACTAATTCAGGACCTAAGCTAATCCAAATCTTAATTGCTCGCCCTTTCTTAACAGTTTCCCCTTCCTCAGGAAGGGTACGAGTAATCCGTCCTTTTTCAATAGTATCACTATATTCCTCTTCTGTATTGGGATCCAAAGTAAGACCACTTTGTCGTATAAAGACCTCAGCATCACTTACGGATTTTCCCACTAAAGAGGGCACTTCTGTAGTTCCCACATTAAGCCATGCAAAAACTCCATATCCTAACCCGCCAATAACTAGCAAAGCCGCCACTATAATCCCCCAAAGCCAAGGTTTTTGAGGCTTTTTACCTGTCTTTTTCCTTCTAGGCCTTGCTATTTCTTGCTCCATACCCTCTCCAAGATTAGAATTTATATCTTCACTTAAAGAGCGATGTATTCTAGTAGTTTCCAAATCATGTTCTTCCAGATTCTCTACCCCTTGGACAGGTAATCCGGACTGAACTTTACGGAGATCCGCCAATAGCTCTTGAGCTGAAGAATACCGTTGATCAGGGCTTTTGGCTATAGCTCGCATAACCACATTCTCTAAAGCCAAGCTTACTCTCGGGTTAAACTTGCTAGGGGGGTCAGGTAGTTCTTGGAGATGTTTTAAAGCGATAGCAATAGGTGTTTCCCCATCATAGGGAACTTTACCCGTCAGCAATTCATAAAGAATAATCCCCAAGGAATAGACATCAGACTGTTCATTGGTTTGGACACCTCTTGCTTGTTCCGGTGAAAGATAATGGACGGATCCCACAATATCCCCTGTATGGGTTACTGTAGCTGCCGTAACAGCCCGCGCTATCCCGAAATCGGTAACTTTAATCCGCCCATCTTCCGTCACCAAAATATTATGAGGTTTTATATCACGGTGAATAATTTGGTGTTCATGGGCATGGTGAATAGCTTCCGCAATCTGAATCCCTAACTCAACAGTTTGTTCTGTAGATAGTGGAGCATAGTTGCGAATTATCTCTTTTAAGTTTTGCCCTTCCACATATTCCATAACTATATATTCTGTTTCTTCATCTTTTCCTACATCATAAATAGAAACAATATTTGTATGAGACAAGCTGGCTGCCGATTGGGCTTCCCGGCGAAAACGGCGTACAAATTCCTCATCAGCAGTGAATTGTTCACGGAGAACTTTAATGGTGACTATCCGATTAAGGAGAAGGTCTTTAGCCTTATAAACAATAGCCATGCCCCCAGCACCAATCTTCTCGATAATTTCATAGCGATTGCTAAGTATTTTATTCACCAGTATCACCTGCCTTTCTGGCTTAATGCAGTTTCAATCATTTTACGAGCAGTAGGAGCTGCCGCTCCTCCTCCAGTTCCGCCATTTTCCACAAAAACCGCTACAGCGATTTCTGGGTTCTCTGCCGGAGCAAAAGCAATATACCAGGCATGAGTAGGTACATTTCCTCCTGGTTCTGCAGAGCCTGTTTTTGCAGCAACTTGAATACCTTGAATAGCCCCTGGTGCAGCTGTTCCATTATTTACTGCCGTAATCATAGCACTAGTAACTTTTTGAGCTTCCTCTTCAGTTAAACTATTTAACCAAGGTTCTATTTTAGCATTGTATAAAATATTCTGCTCTTCATCGAGAACCTGCTTCACAATGTGGGGCTTCATGATTACACCTTTATTAGCTATACCAGCGGTAATCAGAGCCATATGGAAAGGGGAAACTAATACTTCACCCTGACCAAAAGCGCTAGCTGCCAACAAATTATCATCTAAACTACTAGGTATCTTAGCAGCATTTGTTATGCTACTTCGATTTACAGGCATTTCAAAAGGTATCTTTTCCCCAAAGCCAAATCCTTCGGCTACATTAAGGAATTCCTTATCCCCACCTTCCACCCCATGGGTGGCAAAGTAGGTATTGCAAGACTTAGCTAAAGCCAAGTTATAATTTACCCATCCATGAGCTCGATCATTTTGTTCAGTGATTTCTTGTCCATTGATAATGGTTTTTCCTGTACACTGATACAAATCACTAGTATCTACCCCTGCCCGTAAAATTCCTACTGAAGTGACCACTTTCATAACGGAACCAGGAGGATAGAGGGCAAAGGCATGGTTTAAAAAAGGACTCCCTGGCCTTTTACTGATTTCATTCCAGTGTTCATCAATATTATTGCCATCGAAGCTTGGTTGGCTAACTAAAGCAAGTATTTCCCCGTTACGAGGATCTACAGCTACAGCAGCCCCAATCTTTCCCTTTAACCCTTCATACCCCACCTGTTGTAATTTGGCGTCTAAAGTAAGAACCACATCATTTCCTTTGCGAGGTAAGGCAAAGGTGTTTTGCAATGTCTGCAAAGGAGTAGCATCTTTAACTCCCAAAAGCCAATCTCCCAAATAGGCTTCTAAACCAGCAGACCCACGCATAATTGTCGCATAACCTATGAGAGGTTCCATGGCCTCACCTTTAGGGTAGTTTCGCCTTTTTTCTCCTTCTTCCTCTATTGTCTGGGCCAATACTTCGCCATTTCTGTCGAAAATCCCTCCCCGGACAACTCGTTGCTCCATGATAACCAAGCGGCGATTAGCTGGGTTTTCCAGCAAATCAGCTGCTC